>NZ_JBWPJP010000002.1:0-120869 GCF_056583855.1 Prevotella sp. C0209C1
ATTGGTGATTCTTCATGATGCAAAGATAACAAATACTTATGAAATTATGTGCCTGAGAGGAGAGGGCTTGCAACTGGGTTTTACGATTGACCCGATATTACTTAACCCCGCATATATTCTTAAACCTGATGGCGACAGTGTATTGTTATTAGGACGCACTGGCCTATATTCATTATCTGCAACTGCAAATCTTTCATTCACAGGTGTTATACATCCTCTTCATGCAATAATTCTCTCTTTCATAGATGGGAGCGACTATGAAAGTGTTGTTTCAAGAGTAATAAATTTTATACCTGTTGAGAGAAAATTTGTAGAATCATTTATTCTTAAGCTTATAGATAATCCAGATGATGTAGGATTTGTGTACGAAGGAGTAACTATCGGTTTCCCAAAAAATTTAATTATTTCTCGTTTTAGCTATAAGAATCCTTTCCATCGCTATAATCCATCAGATTTTATTATAGATCGATTTAACCTGAAATACCGTCGTCATAAAACAGTATCATTTATAACTTTAATGTTGAATAACATTTGTGCGACACAGTGTTATTATTGCTATGCAGACAAACGGCGTCCTACCAATTGCACTCTTCCACTTTCTAAAATTCTTGAACTTATTCAAGAAGCCAAAAGACTTAATGTTGTAAGCTTTGACTTAATTGGAGGAGAAGTGTTCTTGTATCCACATTGGAAAGAATTACTCTTTTCATTAGTAGAAAATGATTATTATCCTTTTGTCTCAACTAAAATACCTCTCTCTAAAGAAGACATAGATATATTTGCAACATATAATTTACCTTTACAATTCTCACTTGATAGCCTTATTTCTGAAACACTAGAGAAGACTCTTAAGGTTGGGAAAAATTACACAAACAAAGTAAAATCCATGCTCCTTTATATGGAAGAAAAAAAAATACCAGTAGCAATACATAGCGTTTTACATCAATGGAATGCTAACCTCAAGGATATGTCATCCTTGTTTGATTTTCTAAATGAAAGAAAGAATATATTATATTGGAAGCCTGATATTGGAAACGAATCTATCTATTCTTTACCAAAATATCGAGGAAAAGTAACCCCGCCAACAGACTCGCTAACAGAATTGTTCAATTACTTTAAGCATATATCTGTAGCATCTAAGATTGAGATTAAATATCAAGGTTTGGAAAGTCCCATCTCGGAAGTTGACAGTGCAAATGACCTCACTACGCAGGAAGAGAAAGTAAAATCTTTCCTTAACAGAGCATATTGTGCTGGGAATTTTTCTCAAATTTTTATACTCCCAGATGGAAAGGTAACTATTTGTGAAGAATTATATTGGCATCCACACTTTATTATAGGCGATGTTGAACGTCAATCTATTGACGAAATTTGGAATTCAGACAAAGCCCTGTCATTGTATCATGTCAAACAAAGTGCAATTTCTTCCAAAAGTAAATGCCATAGTTGTACTTTATTTGAAAGATGTAGGTCTGAAAAACAAATATGCTATAGGGATATTATTCGTAAAAATGGGTCTAAAAAATGGGATTTACCAGATGTAAATTGTCCTCTGCAATAAATTATGCGACTATTTAAAAAGAAATTTATTTATACAGCTCAGTTAGATGCTATGGATTGCGGTCCAGCTTGTCTGCAATCTATTGCACTATATTATGGTAAAAAATTAGACTTAGAGTATCTAAGAGATATAACATATATAACACGAGAGGGAGTTTCATTATTGGCAATAGCTAAAGCTGCAGAAAAAATTGGTTTTAAGACAAGAGGGGTAAAAATTAAATTAGACATCTTATCTAAGCAAGTTAAGTGTCCTTGTATTTTGTATTGGAGACAAGAACACTTTGTGGTATTATATGATATAAAAACAAGTAGAGGAAAACGTATATATAGAATTGCAGATCCTTCTGTTGGAAAAATAGATTTAGATGAAGAGTCTTTTTCAAAGGCATGGCTACAATCTTTTGAGCATTTTGAAGAATATGGTATTTGTTTATTACTAGAACCATCTATTTCATTCCATAAAAGTGATGAACGTAAAAAAAAAATAAGCGTTTCTTTTCTATTAACATATATCAAGCCCTACAGGCAATATTATTTACAACTACTAATTGGACTAATACTAGGAGGTGTCTTTCAAATTCTATTTCCATTTTTGACACAATCCATTGTTGATAAAGGAATTGGACATAGAGATATACAAGCTATTTATTTAATAATTATTGGATTTTTATGTTTTACAATATGTAATTCTATTATTTCGTATATCCGTAGTTCACTATTGCTCCACATAAGTTCAAGAATAAACATTTCTATCATTTCAGATTTCCTTTGTAAAATGCTGAGTCTTTCATTAGGCTTTTTTGATAAAAAATTTACGGGCGACCTTATTCAACGAATTAAAGATCACGATCGGATAGAGGCTTTTTTGGTGTCCAATCTTTTGGACATTTTATACAGTACAATGTCTATTATTGTATTTGGTACCATCCTTTTTATATTCAATAAATATATTTTCTTGATTTTCTTAACCGGCTCTACGGCATATATAGGATGGCTTTCTTTCTTTTTAAAGAGACGAAGAATTATTGATTACAAAAGGTTTATTGTTTCATCACAAAATCAAAGTAGTGTTTATCAATTGATAAATGGAGTTCAAGACATAAAACTCAATAATTGCGAAACTGAAAAAAGATGGGAATGGGAACGGATACAAATTAAGCTTTTCAAAATATCTATAGCAGGTCTTAGGCTAGAACAGCTACAAACCATTGGTGCTACACTATTAAACGACATAAAAAATATCGGTATTGTTTTTTTTTCTGCCTTTTTAGTTATAAAGGGTGAGCTAAGTGTGGGGGAGATGATGGCTATTCAATATATTAATGGTCAATTAAATGGTCCGGTGTCAAGCGTAATCCAATTTATTCATTCATTACAAGATGCTAAAATATCTTTAGAACGGTTGGGAGAAATACATTTAAAAAAAATAGAAAACACCCCCGTTGTCAAACTTTATAAAGAAGAATTGTCTAATCAAAATATTTATATACACAATGTTTCATTTAGGTATAATGACCCATACTCCCCTATGATATTAGACAATATATCACTAAAGATTCCAGTTGGAAAAACGACTGCAATAGTTGGTGTCAGTGGAACGGGAAAAACAACTCTTTTAAAATTGATATTAGGTTTCTACCCCCCAGAGACTGGGGATATTTATGTAGGAACATCCAATTTAAAAGACATTGATTTATCGCGTTGGCGTTCTGTATGTGGAGTTGTCATGCAAAATGGCTATATTTTCAATGATACTATCTCAAATAATATATGTGTCAACCCAGATGAATTCGATGAAGACAGATTATATACGGTGTCAAAGATAACAAACATTTATGATTTTATAATTAATTTACCTTTAAAGTACGATACAAGGATAGGAGACGATGGAATTGGATTAAGCCAAGGACAAAGGCAAAGAATCTTAATAGCAAGAGCTATTTATAAAAATCCAAGCTATCTGTTTCTTGATGAAGCAACCAATTCTTTAGACACCAAAAACGAGAATGACATTGTCTCAAATCTGTCTACATATTTTATAAATAAAACCAAAATAATAATTGCACACCGTCTAAGTACTATTCGCAATGCAGATCAAATTGTATTGATAGAAGCGGGTAGAATAAAGGAGATTGGAACACATCGCGAACTTATTGCCCAAAAAGGGATTTATTATAATCTGGTAAACAAACAATTATGAGACAAATTAAGATGTATACCAAACGTTCTAAAGAATTCGATGAGGTTTTATCAAAGATTCCTTCTAAAAATATTCGTTATGGATTATTAGCAGTTTTCTTCGTGGTTCTATGCACTCTTATATCATCTTTTTTTATAAAATACTCTGAAACGCTTGAGGGACAAGTATATATAAAAAAAAGCCCCCAAAAAGATGTTAACACTATAGCAATTAGAGAGGAAGATTACTATAAGATTCATAATAATCAGTCCATTATTATTCAGTTAAATGCCTTCCCTTATTCACAATTTGGATATATTTATGGAAAAATATCTTTTAAAAAGAACTGTATCTACCACAAAGGTATTTACTATATTCCAATTTCCATTGAGATTCCGTATGCGATAAAAAGCAAAATGGTTTACTCAGAGTATAATGGAGTAGGTATTGTAACTATTGAAAAAACAAGTGTAGTAAACCATATAATATCTCGTTATTACCAAAGATAAAACAGAATTCAGTCACTAGTAACCAATGAAATCTTATAAAAATACCGAGTTGTAAATACCAACGAGGTTTCCCTCCAAAATACCCTCTCGTTATTTGTCTAAATGAATTTGAATTTATTTTCGAGCACCCAAAATTCCTGCAACTTTTTTATCTCACACCGCATCAAAATACCTACAAATAGTGATTAAAGAGATTTAGATAGCTGGACTCCTTTTGTTATTTTGGAGGGAAGGTGATTTTTACAGCTAAACAGAACTGAATTTGGAAAAACATTTTCCCTTGAAATTTATAATTCATCAGAATAGAATATCTACAAAATTTCGACCTATAGCTCATTTTGCAGGCTGAAAAGTGTCATGCCATTCGATATTTACACATGTTTCGCCCATTCAAGATACCTTCAGCACTAAATTGACGATTCAAATTGCTCAATAGCTCATTTTGCAGGCTGAGACATAGGTGTCTTTCCGATGTATACTAACTTTATGGGCATTTAAGTTGCCTAAAAATTCAAAGTTAGTATGTTCAAAATGAGATGTCGTGCGTGTGGTAGTACGCACACGAAAAAGAATGGTGTTCGCAAAGGTATACAACTGTATAAATGTCAGGATTGCGGCTATCAGTTTCGCTCCGGTTTCCAAGTGAGCGATGATGAATTGTGGACTGCTTATCAACAACAGAAGCAGACGATCAATGAACTATCGGTACGCTTCAGGATAAGCCTCTCTACGGTCAAGCGTAGGTTGCATGACATCAAGTGTGAGTGGGTGCAACCTCCACTAAACGGAAGCGGTTTTGTCCATCTGGACGTAACGTATTGGGGTCGAAACTTCGGTGTGCTGCTCGCATTGGATACGGAGAGCGGAAAACCTCTCTATCTGTCCTTTGTAAAGAGCGAGACAGTGAAGGACTATGAAGACGCAGTCGTCAGTATTGAGAAGCGTGGATATGTCATACGCGGTCTAATTATTGATGGGAAAAAGAGCCTCTTCAAGTCTTTCTCTGAGTACCATGTACAGATGTGCCAGTTCCACATGAAGCAGATTGTCAGAAGGTATCTTACGCAGAATCCGAGAATGCTGGCCAGCCGGGATTTAAAGGCTCTCGTGGACAGGCTGCATCAAATCCACGAGGCTGATTTCAGGAGCGAATATCAAGCATGGAAGGAAAAGTGGAAGGGTACGATAGAACACCGCAGTCTGCACAAGGACGGCAGGCTGCATTATACGCACCGACGGTTGAGGTCAGCCATGAACAGCCTTGACTTCTACTTGCCTTATCTTTTTACCTGTCAGCGGGAAGAATGCTGGGGAATGCCCAATACTAACAACAAGATTGAGGGGACATTCATTGACCTGAAGAAAAACTTGAACAATCATAGCGGACTTACACAAGAGAATCGCAAAAGGTTCATCAATGGGTTTTTCTTGGCATTGATAGAAACTCAAAGTATGAAGAAGCAGGAACCACACCCATAATGGATCCTGCTTATACTTGTCGTTTTATACAATCCTATTCCTCATGGAGTTGCTCCCCAGCAGAGCTCCATTATGCTTCAGACTGCATG
Organism: Prevotella sp. C0209C1; assembly: GCF_056583855.1. NCBI lineage: Bacteria > Pseudomonadati > Bacteroidota > Bacteroidia > Bacteroidales > Prevotellaceae > Prevotella > Prevotella sp. C0209C1. The sequence goes on from NZ_JBWPJP010000002.1 coordinate 5,820, forward strand.
GCAAAGGTATATAAACTCTTTGAATATTCTGAATAAAGCCAGCCTGCAATTTGAGCTATTGAACACCTAATACAAAAAACAGCCTGCAAAATGAGCTATACGCCAAAATTTCACTTTTCTTCTAAGAAAAAATGTAATTAGTTGATAATAACATATATGGAGCATTGCCTGAACAAAACTTAACGAAAGCTTTAGAAAGAGCATTAAGAATCGTTCTCTAATTTTCCTTCATCAAGTGCCTTAAAACGGGGCTATTTTTGAGTCTTTCGATCTCGCTACTTACAAGAGTTAAGACCTCTTGTTTAATTGATTTGTAGTAGGTTTCGACGGTCTCTTTGAGATTATCGGAGCCATCTTCATTTGTAAAGTCTGCGATTGTTGGGATTGGCTGATAGGCTTTCATCTCTGCGGAAACCTTTGCAGAGTCCACAACTATCTCTGCATGGAAAATTTTCTGGTCAATACGCTCATCAAAATTGTCGGCCACAGCACCGACAAACATTCCCTGTGTGAGATTGCTGATTTTGCTTACAGGGATAAGGCTGTCCATCTGTGTGGAGATAGAGGTGGATTTGTCGTTTCGATTGATGGTCATGGACTGTCGTTGCTGAAGTACCTTACCAAACCGTTCGGAAAGCGTCTTAGCCGTCTCACCTACTACCTGCCCTGAAAAAACATTTCCCACCGTATTTTGAATCACCTTGCTTTCTTTGTCTCCATAGTCACGGGTTAGCTGCGAAAAGTCCTGAAAACCCAGACACACTGCTACTTTATTACTTCGTGCAGTGGCAATCAGATTGTCCAAGCCACGGAAGTAGATTGTCGGCAACTCGTCGATAATCACTGAGGATTTGAGTTGCTTCTTCTTGTTAATGAGCTTCACGATACGGCTGTTATACAATCCTAGTGCCGCCGAATAGATATTCTGACGGTCGGGATTGTTCCCCACAACAAGCACTTTCGGCTCATTGGGATTGTTGATGTCGAGCGAAAAATCATCGCCCGTCATTACCCAATAGAGAGCAGGTGAAATCATACGAGATAGCGGTATTTTGGCACTGGCTATCTGTCCCTGCAACTGGTCCTGTGCGCCACCCTCCCAAGCGTCCATGAAAGGCGAAAGGTAATTGGCAAGTTCATCGTAGGAAGTAAGTATCGGGAATATCTGTGCGTAGGGACGGTTAAGAAACTCTATCGCATGAGGAAATGTGCAATACTTCCCATTCTCATAAATTTTCAGAAACCAGATGATGGCTGCCAGCAAAATAATCGGTGACTCCACAAAGAAATCACCCTGCTTCTGAATCCACGAGCGGTTCAAGTTGAGCATGATGGTGTAGGCACTCTCATAGGCATCCGATATGTCCGTCATAAAGGCAGGATTGATAGGATTGCACCGATGCGATTTCCTCGGATCGTCGAAGTTGATGACATAGAACTGCGGCTTTACCTTGTAGGCATCCAAGTGATTAAGCAGGTGATTATAAGCAATCTCGGAAAGGTCGGGAAACTTATAATCGTAGATGTACATGGCAAAGCCTTTTTCTATTTGCTGCTTGATGTAGTTGTTCACGATAGCGTAGGATTTGCCCGAACCCGGTGTTCCGAGTACCATTGAGGCACGGAAAGGATTGACCACGTTAATCCAACCCTTGTTCCATTTCTTTTTATAATAAAAGCGTGTGGGCAAATTGACCGAATATTCATTCTCCATCAACCTTGTTTCCTGCATGAAGCTTTCATTTTCTGTGTTAAACACATCGTCCATAAGGTTGTTTTTGAGTAGTCGGCTCATCCATACGCCACCCATCAGCAGACAGATATAGCCAATGGACAGCGTAAATATATAGAGGGAGGCTACCCCGATCTTGCTGATGGGCAATACCAGTAGCCACCAATTGAGAAAGAAAAAGACAAAGCCTGAGAAAAGCACCGTCCAAATCTTTGGCCATGTAATTTTCTCCTCTTTCACGCCTTTCGTCCCAAGACAGGACAAGGCAAGGAATACCACACAAAAGAGTTTTGTCCAAAGGATAGACGAAAATAATCCTGTGGTACGCTGGAAATTCATCAGTATCTTATCAATGATTCCAAGCGTAAAACCCCAGACATGAAATGCCTCGTAACAGAACCAATAACAGTTAACGAGGAGGAATACCACTGAGATGCCCCTCATAAAGTCCATAACCTTACCTAATGCTCTTAAATCATCTTCCTGTGCCATAATGCTATGTTTTTGTAGCCGTCTCCAACTCCTCCGAAGGGAGGGGAGATAGAAATACTCGTTTATTTAATGTTTTCTTCGTCTAAGTTTTATATTACTTTGTCTGCGGAGTTTGCGTTGCCATACCGCTTCTTTCCAATCATCGTTGCCCGTAGGTAGGAAAGAACCATCTGCCATATCCTCGATAAGTTCATCGACAAGGTTGTCGCCTTCCTGCTCATCAGACTGTATTGTCTGCATCTGTTGCTGTAAGGTGGTATCAATCTTTCCATAAAGCGATTCATCCAAGAATGGATTGTGTGCTGGATTAGATAGATATGCGTTGAATACATTGGCAGCATATCCTTTACCCAATCGGGAACCATTGAGCGCAATGCCTTCTTTGTCATCAATGAACGTAATACCATAGATGCGTCCATTATCATTCTTTCGGATTACCACTCGCAAGCCTTGTTCCTCCAATCTTTGTCGGAGTTCTTCCTCCGTCTGGGGAGAAGTACGCATTACTTCTAATACCTTTCTTCTGATGGTTGGTATCAATGGCTTAACTATCTGCTTCGATTTCAGCATCTTGTTCTGAACGGCAGCATAGCCCACACCTCTACCAATGTCCGAGGCGTGAATGGGCGTGCTCACCTTATTGCCCTTGTCATCGGTAGGCACATAGACCAGTCCGTCATATCGCTTTCCTCGATACTCCGTTTTAACCTCCTCTACCGCAAGGTTGTATTTATGCAGAACGGCATTTAGTTCACCTAAGGAGCAGAATGTATAATGCTTCATCGCAGAACGAACAGTATTTGCCACTTGTTCCTTGATATTTCCTTGCGTAGTATCGACCTTTGGCGTTTCTGTTGTTGTTCTATCACTGACCTTTGAACTTGGAATGAGGTTATATTTCTTTTCCAGAGCATCAGTAATCTGCTTGCTCCTTCGCTTTTCAAACTTGTCGTTGATTTTCTTTCCCTCACCATCTATCCGAAGCGACACAATGTGGATATGCTCACGGGCGATGTCGTTGTGCTTGAACACGATGTAGGGTTGTTTTCCGTAGCCGAGTGCTTCCATATACTCCTTGGCAATCTGCGCAAGAAGTTCATCAGAGAGTTTCTCGTCCGGGTGCGGATTGAGCGAACAGTGGAACACCGCTTTCTTTGTTCGGCATTTCTTCGGTATCAATGCCTCCATGTCGGCAATCACGTCCTCCATCGTATAACGTCCCTCTCCGTCCTGATACAACTCAGCGGCAAGGAGAATGCTTGCTTCCTCTTTCTCTACCTTTTTGAAGTTATAGCCGAGTGCTCCTCCAAGGTTCTCCGTTGCAGAAATCTTGGCAATCATCTTTTGCGGTAGTCAATGGTTAAACGGATAGCCTGTTCTTGCAAAGCTACGATTTGAGCCGACAGTTTCTCCAACTTTTCAAGCAGAATCTGTGCGGTCTTCACGCTGTGATAACTGTTGATGGCACGCACGGTTTGGTTATAGAGCACACCAATTTTATGGATTTGTGCCGTCAGTTCGGAGAGTTTACGGTAGTATTCCACGGCAGATTTATCCACCGTAATCACCTTGAAACTCTCCCCAAGAATGCGACCACGCACAAAATCCGACTTGGTTTCTGCGCCTGAACGTTGAAACAAATCAATCGCCCGTTGCTGGTCTTTGGGTTTGGGAAGACGGGTATCCCATCTGTCCCATCGTTCTATCTTGTCATTCATTATCTTTCCTTTTTGTAATTACGACTTTGGAGTAATTTAATTCCCCTTTGGGGCAAGGGTCTTTGTCGGCAAAAACGGAGTTTGTCGGACAAAGACACACCTTGCCAATATCAAGAGATGATGCAATAGAAGTATCCACCTTTCAGGGTGTCCGCTTCGGGGAGATTAGCTCCATGTTCTCTATCTGCCTGCAAAGTTACGGCAGATTTTCAAATATCTCATTATCAATGATATTCACTCTTTTTCCTTGCATTTCCCTGTACTTCACAGGTAGTTGAAACTTAGGATAAAACCTTGTTATTTTGCAAGCAGATTCAGTTGAAAGACAGCTTGAAACCTATATAGATGAAGAGTCCAAAATAATGATTTCAACTTCAAAAATCTCAATCAATAAAGGTTTGAACTGCGGATGGTTTTATGTTTTTGAGCTGAGTCAAAATTGAGTTGGGTCAAAACCAGACTTTTAGGTCGAGTCAAAAATATGGTTTCAACAACAAATATGACATGACTTGTCAGTCAAGATATACATCAACTTATAACATAAGTAACAACCGATTATGAATATGGAAAAGAAAAAAAACAATCCCATCTATCTGGGCTTCGCCTCGCAGAAAGGCGGAGTTGGCAAAAGCAGCCTTGCCGAAGTGCTGGCTTCCATACTATATTACGAGAAGAACATCTCCCTTGCCGTCGTGGATTGCGACGGTACGCAGGAATCTTTCTACAAACTCCGCGAACGCGACAGAGACCTCATCGAGTCCTCACCCGAACTGGGCAGGGAACTTCACGAGCGCCTGTCCCGCTACGGCAAGAAATCGTATCATATCATCAGAAGCAAACCGGAAAGAGCCGTTTCCGATGTCATGAAATACTTTCGTAAAATGAAGACGGCACCGCAACTGATTATCTTTGACTTTCCTGGTCATGCCCTTACCAGTGCCATGATGGATTTGTCCATTACTATGGACTACATCATCTCACCTATAGAAGCCGACCCACAGTCGCTGGCATCGAGTTTTGCATACGCCAAGACAATCAGGGACTTGGGTATCGGATTTGAAGGCTCACGCATTCAGGACTTCTTTCTGCTTTGGAACAAAATCAACCGCAGTGCCAGTACCATGGTCATTGACCTGTTCAGTCAGAATGCTGAGGAACAGGGACTGCCGATTTTCGATACTCGTATCTACAACTCCGTCCGATTCAGCAGGGAATTAGCACAAGGGGGTGTCAAAGGTGTATTCCGCTGTTCCTACCTGCCCCCTGCACCGGCTCTCCGCCCTCAGACTGGAGTGGATGAGTGGGTAAAGGAGGTCATGAAGAAACTCAACCTGAAAACTGAGAACGGCGTATGAAATCACTGAAAGAGCAACGTGAAAAGCTGCTTCAAGCGAAATTGGAGGAGATGGCAGACATAGGTGTCAAGAAGCGCACAGAGGAGAACACACCAGACTTTGACGACCCCATTGATTTGGATGATGATTCAGACTCTGTGGAAGAAGATGCAAGTGCCTCTCTTTCTAACATTGACGAACAGGAGGAAATACCGGAAGAAACTTCGTTTAATGGCAGCAATGCCAAAACAGCGCAGCCTTCGAAAAGAAAGAGAAATGCCAGAACGAAGGATTCTTCCCCAGCAATGGACTTTCCTGAATACGAACAGCGATTTCTGACGGGTGTCCGCAACGGGCGCAACAAGTCTGGCTTCAGTATCCATACTGAGATACTCCAGATACTGCGTGATGTGCTGAACGACATCAGATCGGAGGCTTCTATCACGGGGTATATTGAGAATATCCTTCTCGATCATTTGAAAACGTATCAGGATTTGTTGAACCATACCGCCTCACAACGCAGGCGTGATAAAACCATAGACTTATGATAATCAATTTATTGTTAGGCGTATTGCTTTTGCTGGGTATAGTGTGGATAACTCTCGGCATCGCATACTTTTGGAGGTTATTTCAAGAATTGGCAGCCCAATCAGGGAAGAATACACCGAAACAGAAAGGAAACGGGCATGGCACAAGTCTCAACACATCCGTTTCCCAAGAGCAGATTGACAATGCACGTCACGTTTTGGTGGGCAAGAGTAAATCTTTCGTTTCCCCGTCTATCTCCGAAATTCCCGCTGCTTCCTCTTCTGAGAATCCTGATGAAAAACCTAATACTTTTGCAGAGAAAAACTCATCTGTGTCCGAAGAAACAAAAGAAGCGGGAAATACAGAAGAGGACAATGAAATGCAGGTTGACTATACGATGGACGAATCTGACGAAGAAACTATCATCCGTGAGGAACTGCAGATTGCAGACGATTCCTTACCCGAAGTCTCACCATCGGCCATTCTTACAAGAGATTTATATCGTGTAAACGGCTGGCATAGGAATGACGATGAACTTGATAAGGAAGATGAAGACAAGGTGCAGGACACGTTGCAAAGCATACGGGGCACACAGCTTATGGACTATATCAAGGAGGCAACGCTCAAGCAAGAGAAAGACCATCAAAAGCTGCTTGCTGCCATTCGCAAGGCGGAAGAACTGGACTTAGAGGAAAGTAATATAAACTCTTCTTCTGACTTTGAAACGGACTCAAACGTAGAGAGCAGCAACAGCGATGTTTCGGAAGAATCCGAACTTCCACTGTCATATTATCTGTAAACTAATGTTCTTACTCATATTATAAAATTGTAAAGTGATGCGGGGGTGGCTCAAAAGTAAAACAATCTGCCAATATCTGTCATACGATAAAACCGAGCTACCCCTTGCCACTTTCACCAAAATGAAAATAATTTGTTTAACAACTTAAAATAAAAACAGCAATGAACAACAAAAAGAAAATCACAATGCTGCTCCTGATGGCAATGACCATCGCAGGAGCGTACGCACAAGGCAACGGCATGGCGGGTATCAATGAAGCCACAAAGATGGTAACAAGCTATTTTGATCCCGGAACGAAGCTTATCTATGCTATCGGTGCTGTGGTAGGTCTGATAGGAGGAATAAAAGTGTACAACAAGTTCTCAAGTGGTGATCCCGATACGAGCAAGACCGCAGCCTCTTGGTTCGGTGCGTGTATCTTCCTCATCGTGGCTGCCACTATCCTGAGAAGTTTCTTCCTGTAAGGCGATGGCAGCATTTGAAATCAACAAAGGTGTAGGCCGGACGGTGGAGTTCAAGGGCTTGAAGGCGCAGTATCTCTTCCTCTTTGCGGGAGGCTTGCTGGCTGTCTTCATTCTTGTGGTCATTCTCTATCTCTGTGGAGTCAGCCAAATTACCTGTCTTGTCATAGGCGTAGTGGGTGCCAGCCTTGTGGTATGGCAAACGTTCACCATGAACAGAAAGTACGGGCAATATGGGCTGATGAAAAAAGGAGCAGTACGTATGCACCCACGCTACCTTGTGAACCGCCGTACGGTCTGCCACCTTATCCGTAATCTTCAACCAAAGAAAGCAAAGATATGAGAAACAAAAGCAAGATAACGACCCTTGAATCAAAGTTCCCGCTGCTCTCCATCGAGCAGGGCTGCATGGTGAGCAAGGACGCTGACATCACGGTGGCTTTCCGTGTGGAGCTGCCCGAACTCTTTACCGTCACTTCTACAGAATACGAAGCAATGCACTCTGCCTGGCATAAGGCAATCAAAGTGCTCCCCGATTACAGCATCGTACACAAGCAGGACTGGTTCATTAAGGAGGACTACCAAGGAAAGCTCTCCGATGGAGGGCTGAGCTTCCTTGCCCGTTCCTCTGAACGGCATTTCAACGAGCGTCCGTATCTACACCACTCAGTCTATCTCTTCCTTACCAAGACGAACAAGCAGCGTATGGCACAGCAGAGCAACTTCTCTTCGCTCTGCCGTGGACATCTGTTGCCCAAGGAAATCACCAACAAGGATGAGGTGATGAAGTTCATGGAAGCCGTAGACCAGTTCGAGCGCATCATCAACGATACCGAGCAGATAAGGATTGTCCGCATGACAGAAGACGAGTTAGTTGGCACAAATGAAAAAGGAGGACTGCTCGACAGGTATTTCTCTCTATCTGAAGAAGGGCATTCGTCTTTGGAGGACATCCGTCTGGGCGCAGACCTTGTGCATGTGGGCGACAATATGCTTTGTCTGCATACACTTTCCGATACGGATGACCTACCGACAACGGTCAGCACGGATAGCCGATATGAACGGCTATCCACCGACAGAAGTGACTGCCGACTTTCCTTTGCCGCTCCCGTAGGTTTGATGCTGCCCTGCAACCATATCTATAATCAGTACATCTTCATCGAGGACAGCGATGACAACCTGCAAAGGTTTGAGAAGCAGGCACGCAACATGCACTCGCTTGCAAGATACAGCAGAAGCAATCAGATTAACGAAGAGTGGATACAGGAATATCTCAACGTCGCCCACTCACAGGGATTGACCTCCATTCGTGCCCACTTCAACGTGCTAGCATGGAGCGATGACAAGGAAAAACTCCGCAACATCAAGAATGATGTGGGCAGCGCGTTGGCACTGATGGAGTGCAAGCCACGACACAACACCATTGATACGGCAACGCTCTACTGGGCGGGTATTCCCGGTAATGCGGCAGACTTTCCTGCAGAAGAGTCATTTTATACTTTCATCGAGCCTGCCCTCTGCTTCTTTACGGCAGAGACGAACTATAAGGACTCGCTCTCTCCCTTCGGTATCAAGATGGCAGACCGCCTTTCAGGAAAGCCCGTCCACTTAGATATATCGGATTTGCCGATGAAAAAGGGAGTCATCACCAACCGTAACAAGTTCATCTTAGGTCCTTCGGGTAGTGGTAAGAGTTTCTTTACCAACCACATGGTACGTCAGTATTACGAGCAAGGGGCACATGTCCTCTTGGTCGATACGGGTAACTCATATCAGGGCTTGTGCGAACTTATCCACCGCAAGACCAAGGGCGAGGACGGCGTGTATTTCACCTATACCAATGAAAGTCCGATTTCCTTCAACCCTTTCTACACGGATGATTACTTCTTCGATGTAGAGAAAAGGGAGAGTATCTGTACGCTACTGCTCACGCTCTGGAAGAGTGCCGATGAGCATATCACTAAGACCGAAGCGGGCGAACTTGGTTCTGCTGTAAACTCCTATATCGAGCTTATGTGTGCTGACCACAGCGTTACACCCTGTTTTAATACTTTCTATGAGTATCTGCGGGACGTGTACCGAAAGGATATGGAAAAACGTGACATCAAGGTAACGCTCTCGGACTTCAATATCAATAACCTCTTAACGACATTGAAGCAATATTATCGTGGTGGTCGATATGATTTCCTGCTGAACTCGGACAAGAACATCGACTTGCTTAGTAAGCGTTTCATCGTCTTCGAAATCGACCAAGTGAAGGACAACAAAGACCTTTTCCCAGTGGTAACCATCATCATCATGGAAGCCTTCATCAACAAGATGCGCCGATTAAAGGGTATCCGCAAGATGATACTCATTGAGGAAGCGTGGAAAGCCATTGCTTCGGCAAACATGGCAGACTATATCAAGTATCTCTATAAGACGGTGAGAAAATATTTCGGGGAAGCTATTGTCGTAACGCAGGAGGTAGACGATATCATCCAGTCGCCCATTGTCAAAGAAAGTATCATCAACAACTCCGACTGCAAGATACTGCTCGACCAGCGCAAGTACATGACCAAGTTCGACGGCATACAGGCGATGCTCGGTCTTTCGGAAAAGGAAAAGAGCCAGATACTCTCCATTAACCAGAACAATGACCCGAACCGACTCTACAAGGAAGTTTGGATAGGTCTGGGCGGTATGCAGAGTGCTGTCTATGCTACGGAAGTGAGCATGGAGGAATACCTGACCTACACCACGGAGGAAACCGAGAAGGTAGAGGTCATGCAGCGTGCGGAACAGCTCGGTGGAGATATCGAAACGGCTATCCGTCAGCTTGCCATAGAGAAAAGAAACAATAAAAAGAAATAAATACAAACCATCAAAACTATAGCAATAATGAAGAAATACATTTTCATGGCTCTCTTAGGATTGAGCCTTTCAGTTCCCAAAGCTCACGCACAGTGGGTAGTAACCGACCCTGGCAATTTCGCCGGCAACATCGTCAATTCTGTCAAGGAGATAGCCACCGCCTCCAAGACGGTGAAGAACACCCTTGACGGTTTTAAGGAAGTGGAGAAACTCTACAACGACACCAAGAAGTATTATGATGCCCTGAAGAAGGTGAATAACCTTATTGGCGATGCTTATAAGGTCAAGGAGTGTATCCTGATGGTGGGCGACATCTCTGAGGTCTATGTCACTTCCTACAAGAAGATGCTCTCGGACAAGAACTTCCGCCCGACAGAACTCGCTGCGATGGCCTCGGGCTACACCAAGCTGCTCGAGCAAAGCGGTGAGAGCCTGAAAGAACTCAAGTCCATCGTCAAGAGTAATGTCTTCTCCATGAACGACCACGAGCGCATGCAGCAGATAGACCGTATCTATACCACACTACGTGAATACCGCTCCTTGGTGTCGTACTATACAAGGAAGAATATCTCCGTGAGTTATGTCCGTGCTCGTGAAAAGAACGACCTTGCCTCTGTTAAGGCGCTCTATGGTAATACGGCAAACAGGTATTGGTAAATCCATAGACTTAAAAGAACTTGAAAGAACTTTCATAAAACACTTTTGCTTATGGATTTTGCCAGTTTACATGAGCTGCTCCGCTCCACCTATGACGAGATGATGCCGCTCTGTGCCCAGATGACGGGCATTGCCAAGGGCATTGCAGGCTTGGGCGCACTCTTTTACATTGCCCTTCGGGTATGGGCTTCCATTGCCCGTGCCGAGGCGATAGACGTCTTTCCGCTTCTCCGTCCCTTCGTGCTGGGCTTCTGCATCATGTTCTTCCCGACAGTCGTACTGGGTACGATGAATGCCGTTCTCTCGCCCGTAGTGCAGGGAACGGAGATGATGGTACACCAACAGGAGGGAAACCTTGCAGAGCTTACTGCCAAGCGAGACAAGTTGCAGGAGGAAGCCTACCTCAGAAATCCTGAAACGGCTTATCTTGTATCGAACGAGAAATTTGACCAGAAGATTGAGGAAATGGGTATCATTGGGCCTGAAGATGCCGTGACGATAGCGGGTATGTATGCCGAGCGTGCTGCCTATCAGACCAAGCAATGGATTATGAAGATGGTACACGACCTCTTAGAACTTCTTTTCCATGCTGCAGGACTTATCATCGACACGCTGCGCACGTTCATGCTCATCGTCCTTTCCATTCTCGGTCCGATAGTCTTCGGCATAGCCGTATGGGATGGTCTTGCAGGCTCACTTACGGCATGGTTTTCACGCTATATATCGGTCTATCTGTGGCTGCCTGTCAGCTCTATTCTTACGGCATTGCTTACGAAGATACAGGTTCTGATGATACAGAAGGACATCGAGGTGCTCAGCGATCCGAACTATCTGCCTGATTCGGGGACGTGGTATTACATCGTCTTCTTCCTTATCGGTATTGTAGGCTACTTCTGTGTACCTACCGTGGCAGGTTGGATTATCGAAGCCGGAGGCGGTATTGGCTCCTACGGTCGCAATGTCAACCAGACGGCACAGCGTGGCGTACAAGGTGCATACACTGGTGGCAAGGCTGCTATGGCAGGCGCAGGTGCCGCTGTGGGAAATGTCGGTGGACGTATCAAGGGAGCCTTGCTCAAAGGAAAATAGAAATCGAGCAACTATGCTTAATTAATCAACAGGTATAAAAGAAAAAAATGGAATTCAAATCACTTAACAATATCGAGACCTCATTCAGACAGATACGGCTCTATGCCTTTGTCTTTGCCATCGTATGTGTGGTAGTAAGCGGTTATGCTGTCTATGCCTCGTACAGCTTCGCCAAGGAGCAGAGGGAGAAAATCTATGTGCTTGACCAGGGAAAGTCACTCATGCTTGCCCTCAGTCAGGATGCAAGTCGTAATCGTCCCGTAGAGGCAAGAGAACACGTGCGTCGTTTTCATGAGCTGTTCTTCACCATTGCGCCTGACAAGGATGCCATTGAGAAGAACATGGAACGTGCCTTTGTGCTGTGTGATAAGTCGGCTTTCAACTATTATAAAGACTTGGCAGAGAAAGGCTATTATAACCGTGCCATATCGGGCAATGTCAATCAGCGCATAGAGGTGGACTCTATCCACTGCAACTTCAATACTTACCCTTATGCGGTAACAACCTATGCACGGGAGTTTATCGTCCGTCAGAGTAACGTTACAGAGCGCAGTCTTGTAACGACCTGCACGCTGCAGAACTCTGTCCGTTCGGACAACAACCCGCAAGGCTTCCTGATTGAGAACTTTCTCGTCAAGGAGAACAGGGACATACAGACTTATAAACGATAAGGCTATGGCAAGAAAAGTAAACTATTTGCTCGCTCACCATTATCTGAGATTTCACCTGTGGCTCCGCCATTGGTGTGAAAGGCTCACGATAAGGCAGCGCAAGGCTATCGTCTATGGGCTGAGCTTCATCTATCTGCTCTGCTCGCTTTGGATGATAGCGCAGTTTTTCCTTCCTCCAAAGAAGGAGGAACTACCCATCCCCACGGGAAAGCTGACGGACAGTCTGATACGGATGGACAGCAATTTACAAGAGTTACACGGCAATTTTTACCTACAACATCATCAAACAATCAAAGAAAATGGATAATAAACAGAAAGAACAAATGAAAAAAGGCTTGGTCTTCGGAGGATTAGGACTGCTGTTTGCCCTCTCGATGTGGTTTATCTTCGCACCATCGGGCAAGGATAAGACTGCAGCGGAGCAGGGACTCAATGACAGTATCCCGCAGGCAACGACGGAAAAGCTCACCGAAAACAAGCTCAAAGCCTACGAATTAGGCGACAAGGCACACGAGGAAGAACAGACCCGTGAGGAGATGGGCAGGCTATCGGACTACTTTGCACAGAACACTGCTCTATCAGAGGAGCAGCGTGCAGAGACAGCTGCTTCTACGGCAAAGATAGAAAGCTCCATGCATCGCTATGAGGAGAATAATCGGCTCTTGAACTCCTTTTACGCTCCCGACCCACACGAGCAGGAACGTGAGGCTTTGCGTTCGGAGATAGACAACCTCAAAAAAGAGCTATCCCAAAAGGATAGTAGGGAGGACAATGAAGAGAAACGACAGCTTGCTCTGATGGAAAAGAGCTATCAGATGGCAGCGAAGTATCTCCCTAAAGCATCAACTCCACCTACCTTCAATAATAGTCTGACGGCAGGAAAGGAGAAGACGGAAGACACTGAAGGTGGCTCTGAAGCCGCTAAGGGCAAGACCATGCAGAATGAAAAGCCTGCAATGGAGGTGCTGCCGGAGCGTAGGCAGTTAGTATCTTCACTTGACCAACCTATGAGCGATGTGTATTTTATGGAGGAATACGGCAAAAAGGCTCGCAACTTGGGTTTCCATTCGCTAACAAGTACGGCTGCACCCACGATGCGCAACACGCTCAAAGTGGTGGTGGACAGAACGACCACGCTCAAGGAGGGCGACAATGTGGTGCTTCGTCTGCTTGAAAGTGCCAAGGTGCAGGGACTGCGCATTCCACGTCAAAGCCGACTCATAGCCATTGCTAAGATTGAGGGCAACCGTATGCACCTGCTCATTAAGAGTATTGAGGTTGGTGGGCATATCATAGCCGTCAAGCTCTCGGCATACGACACAGACGGACAGGAGGGTGTGTATATACCTGGTTCGGAGGACATCAATGCACTTAAAGAAGTCGGGGCGAACATCGGCGGTTCTATGGGGACCTCCTTTACCTTCGCTTCCTCTGCTAAGGACCAGATTATCTCCGAGGCAGCTCGTGGGGTGATGCAGGGAGCAAGTCAGCTGCTTCAGAAGAAGCTGCGCACCATCAAGGTAACACTCAAAGGTGGCTACCGCCTTTTCTTGGTTCAGTCCAAATGAAACAATCGAAAATGATAAGTAAAAAATAACATCAAATCAATAGCAACAATGAAGAAAATTATTTTATCAATGGCTATGCTTGCCATGGTGGGAGCAACAGCCACAGCACAGGAAAACAATGATGGTCTGACACCAAGCCGTCCGCTTACTTCGGGAGAGCTCTTTCAAGGTATGAGCCGTGCCATTCCAACGGGGCGTGTCGTTCTGCCGTATGGTCTTGACGTTACCTTTGACAAGACCGTGCATCTTATCTTCCCTTCTGCCATCCGCTATGTAGACTTAGGTTCGCAGAACATCATTGCAGGTAAAGCGGAGGATGCAGAGAACGTGCTACGTGTAAAGGCTTCAGTGAAGGACTTTGAGACGGAAACCAACATGAGCGTGATTTGTGAAGACGGCTCATTTTACGCTTTTAATGTAAAATATGCCGATGAGCCGGAGAAGCTCAGCATAGAGATGAAGGATTTTCTCTCTACAACAGAAGGTAGACTGCCAAGCAACCGCTCTGACATTTACTTTAAGGAACTTGGCAACGAGTCGCCCATATTAGTAAAGCTGATGATGCAGACTATCTATCAGAACGACAAGCGTACCATCAAGCATATCGGTGCACAGCAGTTCGGTATGAAGTTCCTGCTTCGTGGCTTGTACGCCCATAACGGCTTGCTGTATTTCCACATTCGTATGGAAAACGGCACGAATATGCCGTACTCAGTGGACTTCATCACGTTCAAGGTGGTTGATAAGAAGGTGGCAAAGCGTACCGCCATACAAGAGCAGGTGATGCAGCCGCTTCGTGCCTATCATCAGGTGATGCAGGTGCGTGGCATGGGTAGTGAACACACTGTGTTTGCGCTCGAACAGTTCTCTCTTGCAGAAGACAAGCAGCTTGAAGTGACGCTCTATGAAAGAAATGGCGGTCGTATGCTGACTTTTTATGTAACGGCAGAGGACCTGCAGATAGCAAAGAAGATTGATAACCTCAAACTGAAATGGTAGACATTATGAAGAAGAAAATCATTTTATCGGTTTGTGCAGCGGTGGCAATGGCTTTTAGTCTGCCGTCGCACGCCCAACGGCTGATACCCAAACAGAAAGGGATAGAAGTCATGGGCAGCGTTCCCCTTGTCAAAGGAGAAAAGTTCTTTGCCAAGGATAACTTCGGTGTTAGTGTATCACTTACCCGTTACTTGAAACGAGAGAACTACTCCTTTGTAAGAGTTGAGTATGAACAGCAGAATATGCCGTATAGGGATTATGGCATAAAACTCAAAGATGCGCTTTTGCAGGTAGGCTATATGCACCCTGTTCTCTCCGACAGAGGTAAGAACGTGTTTCTCTATGGTGGCATATCCGTATTAGGTGGTTATGAGGAAATCAACGAGGATCAGAAGCTGCTGCCCGATGGAGCAACACTACTTGACCGCTCACGCTTCGTCTATGGCGGTGCCGTGTATGGCTCGTTGGAAGTATTCCTTACGGACAGGGTTCTCTTTCTTGTAAAGGCGCAGGGACGCTTCCTCTTTGGAACGGACGTGCATCGTTTCCGTCCTGCGCTATCAGCAGGACTTAGGTTTAATATTTAATAGAAAAGAAACATGAAAAAGAAGATATTAAGTTCGATATGGGTAATGGGCGTACTTGCCCTTGCCGTGTTTTGTCTATCTGCTTGTGATAGGAATTTGGATGTTCAGCAGTCTTATCCGTTTATGGTGGAAACAATGCCGGTTCAGAAAGGCATCATAAAGGGACAGACGGCAGAGATACGCTGCACGCTCAAGCGAGGGGGCGACTTTGCTGACACACGCTACACCATCCGATACTTCCAGCCCGACGGCAAGGGAACACTGAAAATGGATGATAGAATAGTATTCAAGCCCAACGACCGCTATCCGCTCACAAAGGACGTCTTCCGTCTGTACTACACCTCGCTGTCCACCGACCGCCAGACGATTGACGTGTACGTGGAGGACAGTTTCGGTCAGATGCAGCAACTGACTTTCAGTTTCAACAATGAAAAGGCGGAGGAAAAGGGAAAGACCACCGCAGTAGTAACCAAAGCTTTGAACGATGCGAACAGCTAAACGCTTTGCTTTATTCTGTATAATGTGCTTGCTCTGTCAGCCGATCCTTGCCCAGTGCAGGGTACGGTTGGCAGACTTACCTCCTTTTGAGCGCGCCGTATCGGTCGTGAAATACTTCGAGGGACTACACAGAGAGAGTTGCTATCCGTATGTCGGATATGGGCATCAGTTGCAACCGGGCGAGCATTTCTCTTCCAATATGACGGAACGGCAGGCGGACTCCCTGCTCCGTGCCGACCTTTGGAAATGCTTTGAACACTTCAAAGGATATGGCAAGGATGCCTTGCTGCTTACCTTGCTTGCCTATAATGTGGGTGTGGGAAGGTTGCTCGGATATGGTAAGCACCCCAAGAGCCGATTGCTGAAAAAGATAGAGGCAGGGGACAGAAACATCTATCCGGAGTATGTCTCGTTCTGCCGATACAAGGGTAAGATCTTGAAAGGATTGGTTAAACGGAGACAAGTGGAGTATGCCTTGTTCTTTATCCCTTGATTTTCCAATCAATCTTCCTTGTCTGTTTAATCAACTTGCGAGTGAGTTCTATTCTATTCCCGTTTTTTCGTATTTGTCACTATGAATGAGTAAATTTGTGAAAATTTTAATTAATGAGAAAATGGCTACACTTCATATAATTGGCAATGGCTTTGACATTCATCATGGCATAGCTTCTTTGTATAGTAATTTTAGAGAATATGCATGGAGACATTCTGGCTTAGATGGGTATTGGATAGGGTTGTTAGAAACTTGTTATCCAACGAGGAATAAAGAAAATGGAGAGCTAGAACTATGGTGTGATCTTGAACGTGCTTTAGGGAATATTGATTTTCAGAATGCATTTGATGAATCGACAGAAGATATTGAATTAGAGGAAGACCATGAAATGCGGTTTCAAGCTCAGATGGAGGATGCCCCCAAACACCACATAGAAATGATGTTCGAGGCTTTCCATGGTATATTTGAAGAGTGGGTTAATCAAATAGATATAGATGCTCAGCCTGTAGTATTGCCACATTTTGACAGAAATGGCATGTTTCTATCTTTCAACTATACCGAAACATTGGAGACTCTTTACAGAATTCCAAAAGCACAAATCAATTATATACATGGAAGGCGAAACTGTAATCAAAGATTAGTTGTTGGGCATATGAACAACCTTAATGGAAATGATTTCCTTTCAGAAGATCCAATGATTTATGAATATGAGGCATACGATAATATTGCTGAAGTCGTAAATGAGCAGCAGAAAAATATTTCTGAAATAATTTGCAACAATGCTAAGTACTGGAGCAGTTTAACCAATATAGATAAAATCGTCATTTACGGACACTCTTTATCTGATATTGATTTAGACTATTTTATAGAGATAGCTAATCATGTCACTTCAGATGCTCATTGGTTCTTTTCCATTTATTATAATAATCCACAAGAGCGTGACAAAGAAATTTTGAGAGTTAAAAACTTTATCTCGAAGTTAAAGCTTGATGTTTCAAATTGCCAAACGTTTACTCTGTAATTAAACCTATAATGCAATTCTTGCGACTTTCTTTTGCTTCTTTGCTTTGGTCGCCTGCTCGTTCAAAGACAAAGAAAAGAAGCCACGCAAATTTTCGGTTTGCGTGGCTCTTGGTCTTATTCAAGATGCTGTTTCTATACCTTCGTTATTCTGTCTATTCGCTTGTTTGGGTGTCTGTCAAATGCCCAGTTTATCTCATCATCGGGCAGGGTGCTGTGAATACTTCCACCCATGACCAACCCACAATCTTGCAGGACTTTTTGCCGTGCATCTTCCTTGCTCTCTGCAACAACATCGAATACGCCATCGAAAACATATTGCGTATATACCAAAAATCTCTGTTTCATCTTCGCAATCTTAAAATTCAACCTTTAATAATCTGTGTTCCTTTGGCTCTCCATTGGATAATCTGCGGTGTTTAAGCCTAAAGTGATGTGTGCCATAGCCGTATGCAAAGAACTTATCAAGTTCTGTTTCTTCGGCTATTTTGTTGATAGTCGACCTTAACTCCTCTTTGTTGTCGGATAGGGTTATCGCATTGATAACCCGAACAAGAATGGGAGGTATCTCATCCGACCAATTAAAAATGACGTTCTCTATCTCTGTTTTCATATCTCTGATAATTTAATGATTTATACTTTATGCCGTTGCCTTCATTCGTTGGCTGATTAGCCTGCGGTTGGCATTGACAAGGTTCACTATCTGTTCGTGATACTCCGTATTCTTGTTGCACACTCCACGACTTTGTACCACTTCCAAAGTTCGTAATGATACTTCTATTGTTTCTATCCGCTTGCCCTCAATGGTTGCCGATAGGATTAGTGAGTCCTCTTTAAGATAATATTCGTTGGAGAATACGCAATGATGCATTGATACACCTTCTTCCAAATGTTCCTGCACGCTCTCCAATACGTGGACTTGGATAGTGCCGTCCGTGAAATGGATACCGAAAAATTTGGATTTAAGTTCTTTGAAACGTTTTTCATCTTCCATTGCCTTCTTTTGCTTCTGTTCTATTTCTTCCCTTTCACGCACTTTGAGAAGTTCATTGTGTCTGCGGTCGTGTTCGCCTTTGAGGTTGGTGGGACAAAGAAACTTCGGGCTGTGTATGTCCTTGTTCAATCTGCGGAGCATATCCACATAGTCGCACCAAAGGGAAATATCCGTTATATCGTAGCCGTTACGGACTGCAATCTTATAGGACTGCCAATACTCGTCAAACGCTCTTCTTTTGCCAAGGAAATAGCGTAGGTGGTCTGTACGTCCCGACTTCATCAATGTTTCGGCACGGCTGTCAGAAAGCAATGCAGGAATGAGTGTTGTCGGGGGTATTTCGTGAAAATCATCCTTGAAACCATTTCTGCGGAGTGTGTCTGATACCTTGAACTTCGGATATATCTGCGAATAGGCTGCATATCGGTAGGCTTCGTTGTCGTTGCGGATTGCCATAGGTGCGCAATAGGAGAATGTATCAACGTATCTACCCAATACTCTCTGAACGGCAACAATCGTCTTTCGTCCTTGTGCGTTCCACCAATACTGACCGATTTCAAGCACATAGTGTCCTGCCTTGCAACCTTTCTCCATTTCAGCCACGAGGAGGAACATCCGCAACACTTGGTATTCTCCGCAAGCGGTAAGTGTTGTGAAATAGTGCTTCTGCTGCAATTTCCTTTGGAATGTTTCCTTGACCTGCAACTTTGCCCTGCAATGAGGGCAAGTGCAAGTTTCTCTATGTTTGTTCATTATCCAACTATGCCCACAATCCATACAAGTGGTGCGACCTTTTGGCAAGCGGTAGGCTAAGTGGTCTATGCACTCACGGAATGCCCACTTACTTTGTGTCTTGGTTATCGGGCATAGGTGCTTGCTTTGTTCAAAAACTGCCTTTTCAAATTTGTTTCTTGGTTTCATAGACTTAAAAATCGAATAGTGATGGTTGTACTTGGGTTGCTATGTTCTCGGTCTTTTTAACTCGTGCGTTACGGCTCTGTATCTTGGCAAGTTCCTCACGCTGATATTGCTTAATGGCTTCCTGCCTTGCTTCGGCTTTTTCTTCCTCTGTGAGTTCTACAATGTGATTAACGGCTACTTGGCAGGAAACAGCCTTGCCGACTTCTATATCGTCCTCATCATAGTAGTGAACAGCCATAGAGAAGATTTCATCATCATCAAAGCCGTTGCAACCGCTTTTCTGCACTTCATTAAGAATGTAGGTGATGCACTCCTCGATATTCTTGTTCGGTTTCATCAAGTTAGGGGCAAACAAGGGGTCTGTCATAGCACGCTGATTAAGATACTCGGCTATTGTCCGTGTGAAATGTTCTGTTCCTTTCATTGTCGTATATGTTTTGATGTTGTTAATACTTGGAAATTTCTACTATTTGATTGATACGCCCATATAGGTAGGCTCTTAGGCTTGTTCTGTCGGGTGCGTAATACTCTGTCCATTGTCCGTACTGATTGACAAGGTATTTCTTCAGTACATCAAAGAAGTCAAAGCGATAGCCTTGTAGGGGAACGGCTGTACGGAAATAGGTGTTTGAGTTTACCGCCTCACATAGCCAATTCTTTTCCTCACGGCTCATACACTCGCCACTATTGAGTTTCACACGCAGGAGATATACTTTGCTGTTACAAAGGCTCTCCAAAGGGGGAATGTCCCATTGTACAAACTTAATTGCCAACACTTGCTCACTTTTTTCAGCCACAGGGTTAATGCGGTAATGAGAGGAGGAGCTATATCCTTTTCTGTTCATCGAAGATGTTGTATTTACTTTTTGCTTATCCATAGCGACATTTTTTTTATGCGTCCAAAGATCGGAGTATGCTGATTCCTTTTTGTAGCAAAATAGAGGTAGCGGGGCGGGCTTGCACAAGGTTTTGTCGGAAAATACTACCCGTAGGTGTGGAGATTTTCCAGACAAACCAAGCGGCACAGACCTTTTGAAAGCCACAAGCCCCATACTACCTTTGCGGATAAAAAGGGAACAGCATCCGTCTTCTTCATTTCGCATATTATGGAGCATTGGAAAGGAAGCGAAAGTGCAACGCCCATAGTGGGAAATAGAAAAGGTGGCTATCTCGAAATGTGAGATAACCACCTGATGAACGATAAATGAAAGTGTTTACAGATTCATCGTCGTGCTTCTCAAAGCACGTAAAGCAGGATGGCACAGACAATCGCCAGCCAGAAGAGAATGCTCAGCAACGTAAATGCCACTTTCAGAATTACCCTGACTATAAAGCGTAGTATCAGAAAACCTGCAATAACTGACACGACAGTTACGACCTGTGGCGTTACTATCTTCGAGATAAGCCAAATGGCACCGATAACGATGGAAAGCAGGAAGCCTAGTTCGATGAAGCGTGTCCAACCGAAGCGGCGGACTTGCTTGGGAGAAGTCGGCTGCTGCTTGTTCTTATCGGTTTTGTTCGATGCGTCTGCCTTGATGAAGGCAGGTGTGTGAACGATTTCGTTAAGCCGTGAGGACAATGGAAGCTCGCTTCTATTGTCTCGGCGAGAAATCGCACTTTTAAGAACGTCTTGATTCATGATGATTGTATTCATAATCGGAGCTTTTAATAGTTTCAAGAGCACCGGCAAGATGCTCTAACGACCCAAAGACAAGTGTTTGTAAAACTCTTGGCGTGTGGAGTGGAGCGTTTATCTTGGCTCTTGACACTACAAAAGCTCCAGATGGTGCTACATCAAGTCATGTTCTCACCGCCTATCGTTGGCAGACCATTGACCTCAATGAGCAGAACGATTGTTCCTGTCAATTCGGTGTAGAGTTTCTCATACTCTGGTGTTGCGCCAAAGTCGTCTGTCAGTTCATACTTGTCGAAAACGCTTTGCACAGCCTTATTCTTCAGAAGCATTGGTGTTAGTCTTTCAGGAAGAGGAGAAGGGAGTTCTTTCTCGAACTCATTCTCTAAGATAGAGACAAGCGTGTCGTACTTGGAAAAGTGCAAACCTTGGTATAAGACTTCACTTGCCATTGTCTCAGCTTCGGGATGCGAGAAGCCTTGTGCCACTGCATCGCAGTAGGTAGTAAGGGATTCGTCAGCTCTTGCCGTTATGAATGGTTTGTCACTTAGCATTTCGGGGAAATGCTCACTGAGGTAGTTCTCTAACTTCAAACGGAAGTAGGAAAGCTCTTTCTTTGTTGTTGTCATAATCTTCTTGGTTTAGGGTTGTACATTATTTTGAGTTGATGCCCATAGCAACATTGAACTTATCTAACTTGCCAGCCAGCTGTTCCATATCGTCTTCTATCTTCTTATTGGTAATACGGGCATAAATTTGTGTAGTTTTAATGTTGGTATGTCCCAACATCTTCGACACACTTTCCATAGGAACACCCTTGCTTAGCGACATGGTTGCAAACGTATGTCGGGCAAGATGGAAGGTCAGATTCTTCTTGATGCCACAAATGTCGGCAATTTCTTTCAAATATGCGTTGGTTTTCTGATTCGTTAGGATGGGAAATAGTTTGCCGTCCCGATAGGTCTTATGACTGTACTTGGCAATGATACTCTTGGGAATGTCAAGAAGTAACACATTTGTTTCCACGCTTGTTTTCTGCCTCTTGGTCATAATCCACAGCTTATCATCGAGCGTTACGATGTTGTCTGGTGTAAGGTTGGATACGTCGATATATGCCAGACCTGTGAAGCATGAAAAGATGAAAACATCCCTTACTAACTCCAAGCGTTGAATAGCAATTTCCTTGTTGGCTATCTTCATAATCTCCTCATCCGTGAGAAAACCTCGATTGACAGGCTCCAAGTGAAAACGATGATTGAGGAATGGGTCGTGAAGAAGATAGCCACGCTTTTGCGCATAGATGGTCACGGTTTTCAGTGCCTTCAATTTCTTGACTGATGTGTTATAGGCACACCCAGCCGCCGTACTCAGGTACAGTTCAAAGTCCTGTACTATAGATGGCGTGAACTCTGCCAGTCCAATATCTTTCTTCCCATACTTATAGATAAGGAATTCTGCGAAATGCCTTCTTAAAACGCTGTACTTTTGCAGGCTGTCCTTGCTGATGGTATGTCCGACACGCTGTCTGACATCTTCGTTGAACTTGTCGAATATCGGGAGAAAGGTCGTGTACTCCCTGTCTTTCCCGACAAAGAATGAGCGGATTTTATCCAATGACAAGGATTCATCATCCTCGAATTTGTGGTAAATGTTATTCAGCATTGTGGAAATGGAGTCCAATGCGGCATTAGCGGATAAGGCTTCTGCCGTCCGACCTTTGAGCCTGCTGGTAGTGTTATTCCACAGTGACTTGTCCACGAATATTTTCGTAGATCCGAAATTAGCCATCTCTCCGTTAAGGAATACTCGGAGCATTACAGGCGACTTTCCTTCTTTGTTCTCATAGTTTGAGCGTAGGTAGAAGGATACCTTGAAATTTGTTCTCATAATGCATCATTCTTTTATGTAGCACTCGGCTGCAAAGTTAATACTTAATACGTTGAAAAAGAAAGAGTTGATGCCGTCAATATGGTATTCAGAATACCGTCACTGCTACATTTTTTGCTACTGCAATTTTTGTGTAGCAGTTTATGTAGCAGAAATTGACCGAATGATGATTGTCAAAACATAGGGTTATGCCGTCAGGCGATAGAGGTATATACAAAGAAAAATCGTTGTAAAACCTTGATTTTACAACGATTAGCAAATTTTTGAAGGCTAAATTGACAACCCTTGTGAAGTCCTTTTGAAGCCTATTAGCGGAGAGAGAGGGATTCGAACCCCCGGTGCCTTTCAGCACGGCAGTTTTCAAGACTGCTGTAATCGACCACTCTACCATCTCTCCTAAAATGATATTTTAACCGAAAACTTATTTTTAGTAAGCGAGTGCAAAGTTAAAGTTTTTTTTTGATAAAACAAAAAAAAACAGTTTTTTTTTTTAATTGATTTCAATTGTAGATTAAATCAGTGAGACGTAAGTTCAATTAAAAGATTCAACTTTTGGAAATAAACAAAAGGAGTGAAAAAGATAATTTTTCAGAGAAAAGAGGGGGTGTTCCCCTCTCTCTCCGATGGAAAGTTTTAGTATCTTTGTAGTCCCTTCCAAAAGTTATAAAAGATGACATAACTCACCAAAGAACAAATGTACACAATTTCAGTGATGCACAAGCAAGGTTTTCAGCAAAAAAGATAGCTGCGATCATAAACAAGGACGAATCGGTTGTAAGTAGCGAACTTGAGCGCAATCGCAACAAACATGGTGCGTATAGTTACTCTCATGCACATATGCTGGCAGACATTCGTAAAGAGCGTCTACGCAAGCCCCGCACCTTTACAGGTGAGGTGAAGAACCGCGTTAGCTGGTACATGCGACAATGCCAGTGGTCTCCGGAACAGATAGTTGGCTATTGCAAGCTCAAAGGCTACAACATGGTTTCCATTGAAAGAATTTACCAATACATTCGAGAAGACAAACTAAGCGGGGAGACTTATACAAGAACTGCCGTCATTAGTTGAAGTGCCGCAAGCGCCCAGTTGGAAAACACGTGCCCATCAAAGACCGAACCAGCATAGAGGAGCGGCCGCCTGAAGCAGACGGAACAAGGCATGGAGATTGGGAAATGAACTTGATCATCGGAGCAGACAACAAGGGGCCATGGTTACACTGGTTGAGCGCAGCATGGGGTTCACCATGATAAGGAAACTTGAGAAAGGCAAGGATGCCAAAGGCGTTTCCCAAGCCGTATACCTCATGTTGTTGCCTTACAAGCATAACGTAAAAACAATAACCACGGATAACGGACAGGAATTCGCAGACCACAAGTGGTTGGAAAAAGCGCTAGATACGAAGATATATTTTGCGCATCCCTACTGCTCTTGGGAAAAAGGGCTCATTGAGGTATACTAACAAACTCTATAGGCAATACATTCCCCAAAAGAGTGGTTTCAAGTATTTTAAGGATAATCAAATCAAAGAATATCAATATAAAATAAATGCCAGACCAAGAAAAAAGTTGGGATTCAGAACGCCACTTGAGACCTTTTACTTAAATTAGCAAACGTAGTTGCATTTTGAAGTTGAATCTACGGAAAAAGAAAATTCGCCCAAGATTTGGTAGTTTGCTTTGTATTTCATACCTTTGTTTCAGAGTTCACTCAGTAGTCGGTTTGTTTTCTAATAAGAGTAGAACATATATAGGTTGATATGGCAAGAAAATCAAGTAAGGAGAATATACTAAAAGAAGCATTTAGGCTTTTCATTTTAAAGGGATATGACAGAGTTAGTATTGCCGAAATTGAGAATGCTGCAAATGTTTCAAGAGGATTAGTGTTTTACTACTTCAAGAGTAAAGAGGATATGTTCAAAAGTGTGGGAGACATGTTCTTCTTCAATCATATCTCTTCTTCAAATGAGGGATCTCAATCAAAGTATTCCATTTCAGAAACACCTCTGAGAGACTTTATAGTAGAACAACTTTGTGCTATTAAGGACAGGATGGACTCCCTAAGTCAAATAAACAAAGGAGAGGCGAAGCATTTTCACTTCTATCGATTTATTCTTGAGCTCAAAGCTTTATATCCAAGTTTTGAAGATGAAATGAAAGCCTATGAGGAAAGAGAGTCCTCTTGTTGGATAAATATTATCGAATTGGCTAAATCCAAAAAGGAGATATCGTCAAGTGAAACAAGTGAAGATATAGCTTCTTTGTTTAGACATATTTATATAGGTCTTTCGTTTAAAGACGCATTATTTTCAGGCTTAGATATTGAGCAACTGGACAAACTTTGGAATACTCTATACTCACAAATCAACACATATAGAGATGGATAGGAAAGTTTATATAAATCGGATTGCCTCTTTTTTGCCCAATTCTCCTATTTCTAATGACGAAATGGAAGAATACATAGGACTGATTGGGGGAAATAAATCTCGAATAAAATCAATCGTACTTCGCCAAAATGAAATTCAACAGAGATATTATGCTCTAGGCAAGAACAGCAGACTTACCCATACAAATGCCCAACTAGCAAAAGAAGCTATTGTCAAGCTATTTGATAATGGTCAATTACCTCGAAACGTAGGGCTGTTGGCGTGCGGAACGAGTACCCCTGATCAGTTGCTCCCATCGCACGCTTCTATGGTGCATGGAGAGTTGGGGAACTTCCCGATGGAGGTGTTCTATTCTGCAGGTGTATGTCTGATCTCATTACAAGCTCTGAAGATTTGCTATAGCAATATCCTCGCAGGGTTGCACGACAATGCCGTTTGTTCAGCTTCCGAACTGACTCCCAAGTGTAATAAATGGAATTTGATATTATGAATACAGGAATAAAAAATAAGTACCAACTACTACATTTACTAGTACTTTCAATTGTACTATTCAATGTATCTTTTCCCTCCTATGCTCAAGAAATAGTTCGAGGTAAAATACTCTCAGATACAGAAGAGAACCTTCCGTATGTATCAGTAGTGATGCTGTCGAGTCAAGATAGCACCCTTCTTACTCACTCTGTATCTGATTCTTTGGGCTTATTCTCGTTGCAATTAAACAAAGTTCCCCATAAGTTTATTTTGCGCGTAACTTACATTGGTTATTATCCTTATGAGGCGGAATTCTCTGAAAAAGAAGTAGGGAATATTAAACTAAGAACCAACTCGCAGTTACTTGGAGAAGTTGTTGTAAGTCCAAGTGAGGTGAATAGGTTCTCATCTCACGAAAGTTATCGGTTTAACCCTATGAAGATGAAAAATTATTCTACATTCTTAGAGGCTCTTTCTCTCATACCGTCATTAACAGTAACGGGATGGCGAACACTTACAGCTTCAGATGGAGGTTC
The DNA here is from genome assembly GCF_056583855.1 of Prevotella sp. C0209C1. Taxonomy (NCBI): domain Bacteria; kingdom Pseudomonadati; phylum Bacteroidota; class Bacteroidia; order Bacteroidales; family Prevotellaceae; genus Prevotella; species Prevotella sp. C0209C1. Next base: position 32,147 of record NZ_JBWPJP010000002.1, read on the forward strand.
AGTACTTATTTTACTTAATGGAGTTAAGGTTGAAGAAAAAGATTTGTTAGTCATTGACAAGGGAGACATCTCTAAAGTAGATGTTTATAGAAATCCTCCTGCACGTTTTATTTCGATGGGAGCGAGTATGGTTATCAACGTTATCACAAAAAAGGACATACAAGGAGGTAATATATTTGTGGATTTGACAGATGCAGTCACCAGAATAGATGGCACTAATATTTTCTCCACAGCTTACAATGTTAATAAGTGGCGTTTTTCTACGACTTATGATAATGTACTCAGTCGTAGCATATATCGTCAGGATGAAAAGCTCGTATACAACTATGAAAATAAAATATATAGCAAAGAAAAAATTGGAATGGAGTCTCCATGGGGGAAAAAACAACATAATTTTCAGTTTGGGGTAATGAAAATGTGGGGTAATAATCTTCAGCTTAATGCCACTGGGAAACTATCTCTATATGATGAATTTTCAAACTATCAACAAAAGGTTATTTCCTCTGAAGTAGATATTCTAAAAGCTAACTCGCCCAGCCATATAAAGTGGCAGTCTTACGCTTGGGATGTGTACATAGCCAAGAAGTTTGGTAAAAAAAGAGAGCTATTATTTGATTTTAGCGGAGACCTTTATAAATCTCAGCTCAACTCATCTTACATTGAGGAGAAATTGACAGGGGAAAAGTTCTTTGACGAATATTCTAAAGTGTATGGTCTCAAGAAAAGCATCACTGCAGACCTGCAATATAGTCATTTCTTCGAAAAAGCAACATTAAAGTTCGGCATTCGAGATAATTTCAGCACAAACGATCAAGAACTCCATATCGGAGAGTTTGCTATGCCTCGAAAATCTTTTTCCTCGATTAATATATTGAATATTTATTCAGATGCCTCAATCTCCATAGGGAAATGGCAACTGTATGGTAGTTTAGGATTACAGCAAGTGAATTTTCGCAATCCAAAGCATAATCAATCCTTCTCCTTCTTTACATTTAAGCCCAATGCTAGAGTTTATTATACCCCAAGTAAGAGAATTTGGCTTTTTGCTTTTTATCACATAGATAATATCTCTCCAAGTATTTCAATGCTGACGGAAACTCCTATTTACAAAGATTATAAATATGTTTTTGTCGGTAATGCCGAGCTCAAGCCCTATCTCAAGCATAGGTTTACGGCTGGAGGGAATTTCCATAATAACTATCTTACTACATCTATTAATTTAAGCTATTCTTTTGCCAAAGGGGCTATCCTCCCATTTTTTGAAAAGCGAGAAAGCTACATCGCAGAAACATACAAGAATCTGAATTCTCTTGCAGACTTTCTTGTCGCTTGGCAAATAAAATACATGCCACTTGGTAACCCAAAACTTAGTTTTAGTTCTTGGGGAAATTACGTACTTGGTCATATTCAGAACGAAGGTAATAAATGGGATAATAACTATTTACGCTATTTCTTTCAGATTGATTATAACATCAAGAACTGGCACACTATGCTAATGTATCAATCTGCAAGTAACTATATGCAAGGCTTGTGGTTGATCAAGGCTCCTAAAGCAACGGTGGCAGAAGTTAGTTATAAAACGAATTTTGGGTTGAATATAGGTATTGGTGGCAAATATTTATTCGTTAAGGAGTATAGGAGTGGGCAAAAAACTCATCCAGGAGCTATATTGCAGATGGATAGGTGGAACATATCAAATCAAACAGCTAATACGATATACTTGAAGTTATCCTACAACTTTAGTTTTGGGAAAAAAATAGACATAGCTCGTCAGAAGATTAATAACACTCACTTTGACACAGGGCTTTTGACCAAGTAAAAATATGGAGTTCAATAAAAATGAGAATATTGAGGCAACAGGATGCAATGGACTGTGGTTTAGCGTGTCTTTTAACTATATTATACATTATAAAAAAATCCTGACTATGATGAATTATGAACACTCTGCAATCTTGAGAAAAGTGCTGTCTCCCTTCTGGGCATCAGTAAAGCTGCTGAGAAAATAGGTTTCAAGATTGTCGGTGGTCGTCTCAGTTTTGAAACGGGTACTGTCCTATAAAAGTGTGTAAGCCCATATTTGTATTATCTTTGTATTTGAAATATAAAATAATATAAGAAATGGAACTTACACAATTACAAATTTCGGAAATTATTTCTAATTACACAAGTAGTAGTGAGGGTTTTGTAACTCTTTGGGATAAAAAAAATAATTGCACAACAAAGTATAAAAATAATTAAAGCATCCAATATTTGTCTCTTTCATACTGACAAATATTGGATGCTTATGTTATAATTATAGATAAAGTTATTTTTTAAGAATTAGTAACTCTTTCTAACCATTTTACCATGCTAAACATGATAGTCATGGAAATTACACATACAATAGCAAAAACTAACCAACATTGCCATAATGGCCATTTATTATACATTAAAGGTCCGATCCATAATAGTAGATTACCTAATGCTGTAGCACCAAGCCATAAACCTTGACATATACCTTGTAAATGTTTTGGCGCAATTTTACTTACAAAACTTAATCCAAGTGGAGATATAAATAGTTCAGCTACTGTAAGAAAGAAATATGTAACAACAAGTAGCCAAGGACCAGCTTTCATGGCGTTACTTATTTCTGGAGAAAGTTTTAGAAAGTTTTCAGCAGAAGGATATTTTTGTATTATAGAATATATCATTAAAAACACGAATGCAAGACCTGCTATACCCATACCATATACTATCTTGCGTGGTGTCGAAATAGGTTTCCCTATTTTAGTGAAATAAGCAAATATCCACATGATAATTGGTGTTAAGAATACGACGAAGAAAGGGTTTACAGCTTGCATAATCTCTGGAGCTATAGTCTTATTGTAAACAAAGTCGCGAGCAAACAAAGAAAGACTTTGTCCATTCTGATGAAAAGAGAACCAAAAGAATACGCTAATAGCTAATACTGCAATCAAAGCATACATACGTTGTTTTATTTCCTTGCCCATAGCTGTTTTTTCTTCTGCAGTATATTCGATAGTATGAGTAACTTTTTTCTTAACCGGCATAGGCATCATGTGTTTTGAAAGCATAAAGATAGCTAAAGATACTCCCATCATTAATACACTAACTATAAAACTATAGTGAACACCAGTATTGAAAACATCTAAGTATTTAGGACAAAATGTTGCTAAATCGGAAGCATTACCACCTACAGCAGTTACAAGTTCTCTTAAATTGTTTAGATCGGAGCCAATATTCCCTTCTATAAATTTATGACATAAAGCAGGTAGATTAGGACTATACTCTAATCCGTTTTGGTGTAGCCACCAGCTACGAAGCACTGGTGCGACAAAAGGAGCAATTAAGGAACCTATGTTAATAAAAACATAAAATATTTGAAATCCTGCATCACGTTGCCCTTGTGCCCATTTGAGTTTTTCGGGATTATTTTTAGCAATGTCTGATTCAAAGTTATCATACATCTGACCAACAATAGCTTGTAAGTTACCTTTAAACAATCCATTTCCTATAGCTATTACAGCTAAGGCTATACATGTAAAGACTAATAGCCATGTGTTATTTTGTGGCGTAGCTAAGATAGGTATAGAAAGAGCCACATAACCAATTGCCATTAGTATAATACCAGTTTGAATAGTTCGTTGATAATTTTGTGTACGGTCGGCAATCCAACCACCAGGTAGGCTCATTACATAAATACCTGCTAAGAAGACTGCGGCAATAGCTCCTGCTTTCCCATCAGATAATCCGAACTTAGAACAAAGAAAAAGTATGAGTACTGCGTTCATGATGTAGTATCCAAAACGCTCACCCATGTTACTTAATGCGGCCTGTAAAAGACCTTTAGGATGATTTTTAAACATAAATATTATTGGGGTTTAGTTAAATCAAATAAATATGTAGCTTTAATAATGATATTATTTAAATTAGACTTTCCAAAGTAATCTTTTTTTGTATTTGCATAAATATTTCCTAAGCCATAGTAATAGCGTGCTTCTATGATAAAATGTCCAATATTTTTTTTACTATATTCAATACCTATACCAGCAGCAATTCCATAATCTAATTTATTTTCTACAGGCATTTTCTCTTGCGCTATTATATTACTTGAACGGCCTGTTCCATCTTTAGAAAGATTAGGTTGAATAAAATTTTTATTGATTGATTCATTTAGAAAATAGCCTATTTGAGGACCAGCTTTGAAAAAGAAGTTAATACCATCTTGTTCTTTTCCCCATGCAAGATGTGCCATGATGGGGATTTGAATATAGTTGATAGTACGCTTATAAGATTCAGCTTTGCCATTGCTATTAATTACAGGTTGGTTATTAGATGTTAGAATATCTTCGGTCCAGCCAAGTTTAGCATAGTTTATTTCTCCGTAAATAGAGCATATAGTATTAAAATATTTTTCACAAATATATCTCAAACTAAGTCCACTTGTATAACCTAAGTACATCTTTTGATTTACTTTTGGGCTGAATCCTATATTAGAAGCTATATAGCCACCATTTATACCTAAGGAAAAAACGCTACGATGTTCACCTACTTGTGCGTAAGATGTTGTAAAAGTAAGAAGAGAAAAGATAGTAAAAAATAATATTTTTTTGTGAAATGTCATATAAAAAATGTGAGTGTAGTAAATAAATTATTGTTAGTAAACTATACTTTCTAAGGTTTGGTCACTTTTGAAATGTATTAATTGAAAGAACTTATTACGATAGCCTCCTTGCCCTATTTTCTCAAAATCGAAGCGATTTTGTAGTGATTTGTATTTTATACTTGAGGCTTGCCCTTTAAAATTAGATCCTAATTTTTTATATCCTCTCACAAAGAATTGAATTTGATCGTACCCATTAATGGCTATGCGAGGAATATATATATTATTTATAGGCTCGCCATAAGTGTTAAAATAAATCTTTTCGAAAGCCTTTGTCTTATCAGAATTTTTATTATAATAGTAAGTGGAAGGTATATATGTATTATATTTGAAGAATGAAGCGAGGTCATAATCTTGATACATAAACCACTGATTATAACCATATAAAGAGATAGCAATGCCGGGATTAGTCTTTGTTAGTATATTTAATTTTGCAAGAACAGCATTTAGTTGAGGACTTTTTTCTGAATTAATTATAACGACATTGGGCATCGATTTACTGAAATGCTTAGCAAAGTTAGTATCAGAAGAGTTTATATTAGTAAGGTCGTAACTTATTTTTTCTAATTCTAATTGTTTTCTTAAAATATTAGTAAATGAGCCAACCTTACTATTTTTATCATTACAATCGATGAAAACAGGGTGATGTGATTTGTGAAATCGTTCTAAAAAAGCGGCAATAGCTTTAGTAGTTTGTAAGTTGTCATTTTCATATACTTGAAAAAGATTACTATTCTCAGCAACTTCATTACCATTAATGGAAAAAGGAACTACCATTTTTATGCCTTTGTCTTTACAAAAATTGGATAAAGCTTTTACTTGATTAGAATATAAAGGTCCAAAGATAATATTCATCTCAGATATATTTTTATCCTGTAAGATTTTATCAATATCAGCATCTATAGGTACGTTCCAAGCATGAACATCTGTAGAATAGCCTTCTTTTTTGAGATCATTAAAGGCAAGAAGCATACCACGATAAAACTCTACCATGCGTTTACCATCGCCATCATTATTATGTAGTGGCAAGAGCACACCTATTTTAATAACATTTGCTTTTGCATTTACAGTTTTAATAGGGATAATATTAGCCTTGTTTTTTTCTAAAATGTTTTGTGTGTTTTTATCTCCAGATTTAGAAAAAGGAACAAAGAGCCATATTCCTTTTTTAAGTTCGTATCCTGGAACTTTCATTTCAGGATTAGCGTCAATTAAATCTTGAATACTGATATTATATGTTTTTGCAATGCCAAATATAGTTTCATGTTTACCTACTTGGTGCATATTTTTCCATTTAGTAGTTTGAGCATTACTAAATGTGCAAACGAGTGCCAACAAGATTGTTAGTAAATATTTAAAATAATGATTCATAATAAAACCTCATTCTTTAGTCTTTTGGCTACAAAGATAAGAAAAACTATTTAGCTCTTATATTATAGAAGAACTATTTTTTGTAATTTTGTACAATTATATAAATAAAAGAGGCATAAAATCTTATTACAAATAGATTTTGTTTAGTTATCTTATATCTTACCAAACATAGTTTTACTTAGTTAGAGCGATAATAAATTGTATGATTAAAATTAAAAGTTCTATTTGTACAGGTGCTTAGATATATATAAAATAAAGGAGATTAAAAGAAAACAATGAATGAAAAAATAGAAGTTTTAGGTGCGCGCGTGCATAACCTGAAGGATGTAGATGTAATAATACCACGAAACTCACTAACCGTATTAACAGGATTGTCTGGATCAGGAAAAAGTTCACTTGCTTTTGACACTATATTTGCAGAAGGACAGCGTAGATATATAGAAACATTTTCAGCGTATGCACGCAATTTTCTTGGTAATTTAGAACGTCCAGATGTAGATAATATTATAGGTTTGTCGCCTGTAATAGCTATAGAGCAAAAAACGACTAATAAGAATCCGCGTTCGACAGTAGGCACTACTACAGAAATTTATGATTATTTACGTTTGTTATTTGCACGTGCAGGAGAGGCTTTTTCATATATTAGTGGAGAAAAGATGGTGAAATACACAGAGGAAAAAGTTATAGATATGATAATTAACCACTATTCTGATAAGAAGATATTTATTCTCGCTCCACTTGTTAGAAATCGTAAAGGTCATTATAGAGAGCTGTTTGAACAAATGCGCCGTAAAGGGTATCTTTATGTTCGAGTAGATGGAGAGGTGTTAGAAATAACACGTGGAATGAAAGTAGACCGTTATAAGAACCATAACATAGAGGTAGTTGTTGATAAAATGGATCTCAGCGGAATGTGTACAAACACATTACATGAACGATTAGAAAAAACAATTTCTATTGCAATGAAGCAAGGTGATGGTCTAATTATGATTTTAAATAAAGAGACGAATGAGGCTAAATTCTTTTCTAAAAGGTTAATGGATCCTGTTACTGGTATAGCTTATAAAAATCCAGCACCTAATATTTTCTCATTTAATTCTCCTGAAGGCGCATGTCCTTGTTGTAAAGGTTTAGGATATGTTAATGAAATAGATATTAAAAAGGTAATACCTAATAGAGAGTTAAGTATATACGAAGGAGCTATTATCCCATTAGGGAGATATAAGAGGCAAATGATATTTTGGCAGATAGAAGCAATATTAAGAAAGTTCGGTTATACATTAAAAACAGCGGTTAAAGATATTTCTAAAGAGTGCTTAGATGAAATATTAAATGGGTCTATAGAGAAGATAAAAATAGCAAAAGAAATAGTTCTGACTTCATCGGATTATTTTGTTGAATTTGATGGGGTAATAAAATATTTGCGAGCAGTTATTGAAGCTGAAGATTCTTTAGTAGGGAAAAAATGGTCAGATCAGTTTATCTCGGAGATAGAATGTCCAGAGTGCAAAGGACAGCGTCTTAATAGAGAAGCATTATCATATAGGCTTTGGAATAGTAATATTGCAACATTAGCAAATAAGGATATAGTAGACTTAAAAAACTGGGTAGAGCATATAGAAGAACATCTTAATGAAAAGCAAAAAAGCATTGCTACAGAAATAATTAAAGAGATAGGTAAACGCATTGACTTTTTATTAGATGTAGGCTTAGATTATCTCTCGCTTAATCGTCAAAGTGGTTCGCTCTCAGGTGGGGAAAGTCAGCGCATTCGTTTAGCAACACAGATAGGATCACAACTTGTTAATGTGCTTTATATACTTGATGAGCCATCTATAGGATTACATCAAAGAGATAATGAAAGGTTAATACATTCTTTAAAAGAATTAAGGGATCTTGGTAATACTGTTATTGTAGTGGAGCATGATGAAGACATGATGCGGGCAGCAGACTGGATTATTGATATAGGTCCAAAAGCAGGGCGTAAAGGAGGGGAGGTAGTTTTTCAAGGAACACCAGCAGAAATGTTTAAAACGCATACCTTAACTGCTCAATACTTAAATGGCGAAAGAAGGCTGTCTATACCAAAAGAGCGCAGAAAAGGGAATGGAAAAACAATAAAACTCATAGGTTGTAGAGGAAATAATTTGAAAAAAGTAGACTTAGAATTGCCTTTAGGAAAACTTGTTGTAGTGAGTGGCGTGTCAGGGTCAGGAAAGAGTACTCTTATTAATGAAACATTACAACCTATTCTTTCACATCATTTTTATCGCTCTTTAAAAAAGCCTATGCCGTATGATAAAATAGAGGGAATAGATAATATAGATAAAGTGGTAGACGTAGATCAGAGCCCTATAGGACGCACTCCGCGTTCAAATCCTGCAACTTATACAGGCGTGTTTGGGGATATTCGTCAGCTTTTTGTAGGACTTCCTGAAGCAAAAATACGTGGATATAAAGCAGGACGATTTTCTTTTAATGTGAAAGGTGGACGTTGTGAAGCATGTGGAGGTAATGGATACAAAACAATAGAAATGAATTTCTTACCTGATGTAATAGTACCTTGTGAGAAATGTCATGGTAAACGTTATAATCGCGAAACATTAGAAGTGCGTTTTAAAGGAAAATCAATAGCAGATGTCTTAGATATGACTGTAAACACTGCAGTAGATTTTTTTGAAAGTGTTCCGCAAATATTACCTAAAGTAAAAACATTGCAAGATGTAGGATTAGGATATATTAAGCTTGGACAAAGTTCTACAACTCTCTCAGGAGGAGAGAGTCAGCGTGTAAAACTTGCAACAGAATTATCAAAACGTGATACAGGCAATACACTTTATATTCTTGATGAGCCTACTACGGGTTTGCATTTTGAAGATATCCGCATATTAATGGAAGTTCTACAGACACTTGTAGATAAGGGGAATACAGTACTTATTATAGAACATAACCTTGATGTTATAAAGATGGCGGATTATGTTATAGATATGGGACCTGAAGGGGGAAAATGTGGAGGACGTATACTTTCACAAGGAACTCCTGAGGAGGTTATAAAAAGTATAAAAGGATATACGCCAAGTTTTTTGGCAAAGCTGTTTAAATAAGATTAATATTTATATGTAATATATATATGTTATAAAGAAAGTTTTATATGACGTGTAATAGTAAAGTGTAGAATTATCTATTTTTTAGTTATCGCATTTTACGATATAGTTTTCGTAGAGCTGTGTTGCGAATTTGTCTAACACGTTCACGTTTTAAGCCTAAAGAGGTGGCTACTTCTGCCATTGTTAATGACGTACCATTTATTCCATACAATTGTGTTATTACAGCTTTTTCACGTTCGTTTAAGCAATTTATACTTTGCATTAGTATAGTATTTAGTATATTGCTATTTACACTGTCGTCTGTGTCTTTGTTGTTATTATTTGGAATAAGGTTTTGTAAAGTAAGTTTATTATTACTTCCTATAGGTATTGGCTGGTCTAAGGAAACAGGTTTTGCACGTTTTTTTTCAAAAAGTTTATTTTCTTTTTTAGGTACTTTATATAATGTGGTTTGCTCCTTTATAGATTTCTCAATTGCTTTGCGGATATATGGCGCAGCAAATTTGACAAAACGTATTCCTTTAGATCCATCAAATTTTTGTGCAGCATACATCATTCCTATATTCCCTTCACTAATTAAGTCGTCTTCATCTAAACCTTGTTCTTTGTATTGGTGTGCAATGGATACTACAAAAGTAAGATTAGCTTTAGTTAGTTTTTCTAAAGCCTTAGCATCACCTATCTTTATGCGATTTGATAGTTGAACTTCTTCTTCGTCTGATAGGAGATTTTCACCTATAATGTCTCCTATATATTTTTCATTTACAGCCATTTTTATGTTTAAAGTATTATTTTGATTTGCGATGCTTTATATACCATTTTATAGTAATATATAATAATGCCGCTATTACTAATATTAAGATGACTATTTTGATATATTCGCCATATTCTTCTATTTTGTTATTTAGTTGGTTTTCTGGAACAAAGCTGTGCATATAATAGCCTAAAGCAGCTAAGATGCTATGCCAAATAGCCGCTCCGATGATGGTATATAATAAAAATTTCCAATATGACATCTTAGCAAGTCCTGCAGGAATAGAAATTAGATGTCTGATTCCGGGTACGAGGCGTCCTGTAATAGTGGCTACCATACCATGAGTATCAAAATATTTCTCACTTTTTTCTACTTTATTTTGAGTTAGAAGGCAAGCACGTCCCCACTTGCTATTCGCAAATTTATAGATAATGGGTCGTCCAAGGTAGTATCCTGCAAGGTAGTTGATACTTGCCCCTATGGCTGCCCCTAAGGTTGAAAAGAGAATAACTAACCATACATTAAGATTGCCATTAGCTGCGTGGTAGGCAGCAGGAGCTACTACTAATTCAGATGGTACAGGTATGACAGTACTTTCTAATAACATTAATAAAAAGATATATCCATAATTAAGTTGAGAAAGTAGCGAAGATATAAATCCCATAATAGTTCTTAGATTTATTTTTTGTTTGATAGATTATAAGAGAGGTGTGGTAGGGTAGTTGTTTGGATCAGTTCCATCAGGGAAGAGATCAGCTAAAAGATCTACGCTTTCATCAGGATTACGTTTTATAGCAACGGCAAGATATTTTTTAAACTCGTCTTCTAACTTTAATTCATAACAGCATCGTGCTAAATAGGCATAACCTGTTTTCCACCTTTCATCACAATTGCCAATAACAGCCTTTAAAGTGTTATATGCATAATTAGTATAGCCATTTTCAAACGACGATATAGCAATGTGTATCATAGTGTTAGGCTTATCTTCTGATACCATGTAGGCATGCTCAAAATAATTTTTAGCCTCCTTTTCTTTTCCTTGATAGAGAAGAATATGTCCAATTGTTATATCCACAGAGCTGGTATCTCCAAAGGAGACAATTTCTTTGTATCGGTAATAGCACTTTAGAGCATCATCATAATTGTTTAAAGCAAATAATGCGGTTGCTTTATTGAGTATGGCGTCTTCATCTTCAGGATTAATAGCAATAGCATATTCGCAGGAATTTACTGCGCCATTATAATCTTTATGAAGGATTTGGTTCTGTGAAAGTTCGTTCCAATACTCAATAGAGTAAGGGTTGTTGTCAAGTAAGTGATTATAAATAGTTTCACTTTCCTCGTATTTACCTTCTTCTTTTAATAGCCTAGCACTTGCTTCATGAAAATCTTTTGTGTCTTTTTGATTTGTTTTTGATAACCAAGCTTTGGCTAATAAAGGCATTGAATAGTCAAGAAAGAAGTTTGCTATGTCTATAGCGTATTCATCTTTTTCTTGTTGTTCGAAAATGTTGTTATACCTATCTTCTATAAAACTGTTAGCCTCATTTACTTTATCTTGTGAAAGCAAAATCTCTGCCATAAGGTATATATACTCTATGTCATTAGTATCTTCTATTTCTTCAGCTAAGGTTAGGGCTGCCTTAATGTCGTTATTATTAAAAAGCTCTATCCTTGCTTTTAGAGCAAGAGGCGCTACTGCTCCCGGGAATATATTAATAGCATAATTTAGGGTATACATCATTTCTTTCATCATTCCTTTGTAATGATAATATTCGCAAATATCAGTAAGGTCTTCTGCATCAAGAGTCCCACTGTTATTACCCTTTAGCAACTCATTGTAAGTGTTTAGAATTGCCTTAAATTTAGCTGTTTGATAGTATTTGTCCAATATGTTTATTTCTTTGTGTTAAGTATAAGTTATTATTTATTTGTTAGCTTTTTTAGCCCAATTGTCTTTTAAACCTACTGTTTTGTTGAATACTAAGTGGTTATGAGAGCTGTCAGTATCAAGCATAAAATAGCCTATTCGCTGAAATTGTAAATAATCGCCAGGTTTCTTTTCAGCAAGATATTCTTCTACATAGCAATTATTATTAATCTTGAGGCTTTCTGGATTTATTAGTTCACGAAAGTCGCGTTCATCTGCTGAAGGATTCTCTACACTAAATAATCGGTCGTATTGTCTTACTTCTGCTTTCAAGCAATGATCAGCACTTACCCAATGTAGTGTACCTTTCACTTTTCTGTTAGCCCCTTCCATGCCACTTTTGCTATTAGGGTCGTATTCTGCTTGTACCTCTATAATATTACCATCTGCGTCCTTTGTGCATCCTGTACATGTTACTATATAAGCATTTTTTAGTCTGACTTCTTTACCTGGCGCCATTCTAAAGAACTTTTTAGGAGCATCTTCCATAAAATCATCTCGCTCAATCCATAAATTCTTTGAGAAAGTAATGGTATGCTTTGTACTATTATTGTCTTCAGGATTGTCAATAGCTTCCATTTCTTCAGTCTGTCCTTCAGGATAGTTGGTAATAACTAATTTGATAGGGTTTATTACAGCACTTACACGTGTAGCACGTTTATTAAGATCTTCTCTGACAGATGCTTCAAGTAACGCTACATCATTTAGGGCATCAAATTTTGTATAGCCTATTGAGTCGATAAAGTGTCTAATACTTTCAGGAGAATATCCTCTACGTCGCATTCCGCATATAGTAGGCATGCGAGGATCGTCCCAGCCGTTTACAAAATGCTCGTCAACAAGCTGATGTAGCTTACGTTTAGACATTACAGTGTATGTAAGATTAAGACGATTAAACTCTATCTGCCGTGGGCGGTTATCGTCTAAAGGATTATCTGTTCCATCTTTTTCCTTTAAGAAATCTATAAATTTGTCGTATAATGGACGATGAGGAACAAATTCAAGCGTACAAATAGAGTGAGTTACGCCTTCAAAGTAATCGCTTTGTCCATGTGCAAAGTCATACATAGGGTAAGCATTCCATTTAGTTCCTGTTCTGTGGTGTGGTATATGAATAATACGATAAATAATAGGATCGCGAAAATGCATGTTAGGATTCGACATATCAAGTTTTGCACGTAACACCATACTGCCCTCAATAGCTTCAGGCGTATTCATTTTTTCAAATAGAGCAAGACTTTCTTCTATAGGCCGATCACGATAAGGCGAAGCTATACCAGCAGTGGTAGGTGTACCTTTTTGTTTAGCTATTTCCTCTGCGCCTTGTTCATCTATATAAGCTAATCCTTTTTTTATCATCCATATAGCAAAATCCCATAACTTCTCAAAATAGTCGGAAGCATAGTAAATATTGCCCCATTTAAATCCTAACCATCTGATGTCGTTTAATATGTTTTCTACATATTCATTGTTTTCTTTGCTTGGGTTAGTGTCATCAAAGCGGAGGTTACAAACTCCATTATAGTGTTCAGCTACACCAAAATCCATGCAAATAGCTTTTGCATGTCCTATATGCAGATAACCATTTGGCTCTGGAGGGAAACGTGTTTGTATTCGTCCTCCATTTTTTCCTTTTGCCAAATCTTCTTCTACAAGTTGTTCTACAAAGCTTAGTGTACGCTTCTCCTCATTAGTATTACTTTCAGTTGTTGTCATTTTATTAATTCGGTCTTTATTTCTTTAAGATGCAAAGTTAATTAAAATCGTTCTAATATTTGCATAAAATCGATAGTTTTAACGCAATTAGGTGATTATTAAGACAATACATACTAAATAGTAGGTAATTAAGCATCTGTTATGAGGCAGGTATATATATGTGTTTTTTTATAGAAAAGTTTTCAAATTTGTTACCCGAAGTAAATGTATTAGCCTTTGTTTAAAAAGGAGAAATTTAGTAGAATTGAAAGCAAGTGATAAAGATTTATTGTAAAAAAACATCTATTCTTTTGTTAGATTGTAGTTTTAAGTATATCTTTGTATTGTAAACATTATGTATAATTTAAAAGAGAACATTATGAAAAAGTATGAATGCGAACCATGTGGTTATGTTTATGATCCAGAAGTAGGTGATCCAGATGGCGGAATTGCTCCAGGAACACCTTTTGAGGATATTCCAGAAGATTGGGTTTGTCCTATTTGTGGTTTAGGCAAAGACGTATTTGTTGTAGTGGAATAACAATTCCTATACATATTTAGAAATTGAAAGGCTATTTACTTATTTTAGTGAATAGCCTTTTTATAATAAAAATGATTTACAGTCGTTTTTATATTATTCTCTTTTAGCAAATAGGATTTTTGTTAATATAATACTATTTTAATCTCTTTCTTTGTACTTTTGTATAATTGTATTTATAAGAGATATGGATAAGTTTTTGATATTTTTAAGGTCTTGCTCATTACCTATAGCCATAACAGTAGGTATTGTTGTTTATGTGCTTTTTGCTTATATTCCTATTTTAACAAATGTAGGTTTGATATTTGAACCAATAGTGCAAATATCTATGCCTGTACTTATGTTTCTTGTTTTGTATGTTACTTTTTGTAAGGTAGATTATCGTAAATTGAAGTTTACTTTGTGGCATATTAATGTTATCCTTGCTCAAATAGCTTTTATGGCTTTACTTTTAGGATTAATCTACCTTCTTAACATAAAAGGAGCATTGTTTGTTTTGATAGAATCTGTTTTTATCTGTATTATATGTCCATGTGCAACAGCAGCAGCAGTAGTAACAAGTAAGTTGGGAGGAAATTTAGAGGAAATGACTACTTTTACTTTTGTTTCTAATTTTTTAAGTGCTGTCTTTATTCCTTTTTCTTTTCCTTTACTTGAGCCTTCTACGCATATAGCTTTTTGGACAGCTTTCTTTTCTATTTGTTATAAGGTAAGTATAGTGCTTGTTGTGCCTATGTTGTTAGGCTATATTACTAAGCATAGCTGTTTTCTTAGATGGCTTTATATCTGGATTCTTTCGCAAAGAAATTTAGCTTTTTATCTGTGGTGTGTAGTTTTAATGACGGTATCAGGGATAACGATACGTAGTATTATAAGTGCTGAGATTTCTAAGTTTTGGCTTTTATTAATAGCTTTATCATCTCTTGTTGTTTGTATCTTCCAGTTTGGTATTGGAAGATTTATAGGTAAACACTTTGATAGAAAGGTTGAGGCAGGACAGGCTGCAGGGCAAAAGAATACTACTTTTGCCATTTGGATAGCAAGTTCTTATCTTAATCCATTATCTTCGGTTGGTCCCGGTTGTTATATTTTGTGGCAAAATATTATTAATAGTTTGCAACTTTGGAAGTATGATAAAAGGCATAAGTCAAAGTAAAAAAATAGAGCTATTATGTTTTACTAAAAGTAATGGTTATATATTAATGTGGTAAACAGCTGAATGTATATTATAAGAAGATGGATAAGAGAGAAAAAATATCTTATATCTATATAGGTATAAGATGTTTTGTTTAGCTTTAATTAATGGCTTATGAAAACTAAAAATAATTTATTTTTATAAGAAAAATAAATTAAAAATGCACTAAAAATAGATTATTTTAAAAAGCAAAGCATCATCTTTCTTATCTTTCAGAAGTATTTTTTGCAAAGAGAAAGATGATGCTTTGTAGATAGGGTAGAGGCTTATAGTTTTTTTTAATTTTGTGTTTTCTCTTTTTTCTTTGTAGCTATAATGAAATAGCTAATCAGAGCTATATATGCAATGATAGAACAAAGCTCTGAAAGGTGGTTACTCCACCAGTTTTCGTAATCGAACTCAATACCTCCAAACTTGATAAGTGCAGACACAACTCCCATTAATGCTCCTCCTGCAATAAATCCTGATGCTATAAGTGTACCCTTTTCGTTTCGAGCAGTGTTTATAGCTTTATCTTTTGAGCGAGAAGTTACAAACCAATTTATAGTTCCTCCAATAAGTAGTGGTATGTTTAGTTCTAAAGGAATGAACATACCTAAAGAAAAGGCTAATGCTGGTATTTTGCAGCGATCTAAAACAAGTGCTATTATAGCTCCAATGCCATATAGTATCCATGGCGCTCCCTGCCCGCTCATAAGTGGTTTTATCACAGCAGCCATAGCATTAGCTTGTGGCGCAGCAAGTTTGCCGGTATTAAATCCATAAGTTTTATCTAAAACCATCATTACTCCAGCTACAGTAGCTGCAGAAATTATTGTTCCTAAAAATTTCCATGTTTCTTGTTTTTTAGGTGTTGTGCCTAACCAATATCCTATTTTGAGATCTGTAATAAACGAGCCTGCCATAGAAAGAGCTGTACACACTACACCTCCCATTAATAAAGCAGCCAACATACCTTCTTTACCTGTTAAGCCAACTGCAACCATTATCACGGAAGCAAGGATTAGAGTCATGAGAGTCATTCCTGAAACAGGGTTTGAGCCTACTATAGCGATAGCATTAGCTGCCACGGTAGTGAACAAGAAAGCAATGATAGTGACGAGAATAATGGCAACTATGGCATGGAGTAGATTAAAATTCATTACACCGAAATAGAAAAACAGAAAGGTAATGATAAGTGTGCCAATACTACCAAATGCAATTATCTTAAAAGAAATATCTCTCTGTGTACGAATTATTTCTGCATTATCAGCACCTTTTCCTTTTATTTCTCGAGCAGCTAATCCTACTGCACTTTTTATAATTTTCCACGATTTGATTATACCTATAATGCCGCTCATAGCTATTCCGCCTATACCTATAGAGCGTGCATAGCTCTTAAAGATAAGTTCAGGAGTCATTTGCCCGATGGTTTGCGTTATGTTATGATCCCACATGTTAAGTACACTATCGTGAAAGAAGATGTTCATACCAGGCACTACTACCCACCATATAGTTAGAGAGCCACAGCAAATGATAAAGGCATATTTCAAGCCAATGATATATCCTAAACCTAAGATGGCAGCACCGGTGTTTACTTTAAGTACCAATTTTGCTTTATCTGCAATAGTTTCTCCAAGACCTATAATACGAGTTGTTACTGTTTCGTTCCACCAACCAAAGGTAGATATTATAAAGTCGTATAACCCTCCAACTAATCCTGCAAGTAATAAAGGTTTTGCTTGGCTTCCTCCTTTTTCACCACTTACTAATACTTGCGTTGTAGCTGTTGCCTCTGGAAAAGGATATTTACCATGCTGCTCTTTAACAAAATATTTGCGGAAAGGAATAAGAAAAAGAATTCCTAATACCCCTCCTAATGCCGCAGCAATGAATATTTTAAAGAAATCAGCTTCAAGGTTGAGCATATAAATGGCAGGCATTACAAAAATTCCGCCTGCAACAACAGCTCCGGAACAAGCTCCAATACTCTGAATAATAACGTTTTCGCCTAATGAATTTTTACGTTTGGTGGCAGAAGAGAGCCCTATGGCTATAATAGCAATAGGGATAGCGGCTTCAAAAACCTGCCCTACTTTTAGTCCTAAATAAGCGGCTGCGGCAGAAAAAAGTACTGTCATAACTATACCCCATGTTATAGACCATGTGCTAACCTCGGGATAGTTTTGATTTTTTTTCATAATAGGTTCATATTCTTCTCCTTTTTTGAGTTCATGAAAAGCGTTTTCAGGTAACTCAATGTTTGTTTTTTCTTGATTCGCCATTGATTGGATTTTTATTTATAATTGCCTGTTTTATTACTATTGGCTACAAAGATAGATAAAAAAGATAGTAATAGCTAACAATTAAAAGTAAAATATTATCTTTGCAATCATGAAAGAAATAAAACCTATTGCAGTTTTTCACTCTCCGCTGACATCAAAGTTTGGTATTCCTCGTCAGAGTGGTATTGTGGAAAATATTATGGGAACGATAGAGTTGTTACCACCTTATAATAAAAAAGAGGCTATTCGTGGGATAGAGAATTTTGATTATCTTTGGCTTATTTGGGGTTTTTCAGCTAATAAACCGGTAAAGAAAGTTATTAAAGAAAGTGTTAAACTTACAGTTCGTCCACCACGTCTTGGAGGTAACGGGCGTGTAGGTGTGTTTGCTTCTAGATCTCCATTTCGTCCCAATGGTTTAGGGTTGTCTTCGGTAAAGATAGTAGAAGTGAAGGAGAGTAGTATAGATGTTAGAGGTGCAGATTTAATGAATGGTACTCCTATATATGATATAAAACCTTATCTATCGTATGTAGATAGCCATATAGAAGCTCGTGGCGGGTTTACAGATGAGTATAAATGGAATGTATTGAGAGTGGATATAGATAAAGAGTGGGGCATGAAGTTTGATAATAAAAAAATGGAAATGTTGAGGGAGATCTTAAAGCAGGATCCTCGTCCACAATATCATCATGATGATAATCGTGTATATGGTATGTCTTTTGATGGTAAAGATATTAGATTTAAGGTTTCAAATGGAGTACTCACAGTATGTGATGTTGTAGAAACAATAAAAAGAAAATAACAAAAAAAATATATGCCATTATTTTAAAAAAATGGCATATAAAAAGATAAGAGTATTTGTGTTACACCTTATTATATATATAGGACTTATAATCTCATTAACTTATTCTGTCATAGATTCTGTATTTGTTTTAGATGTAGACTTGATATTGTTAGGCTCTTCTTTTTCTTCAGTAGAAGGAGTTTTATCATCTGTTTCACCATTGTGAGTGCTCTTTTCTTCAGTTTCCTCTTTGATATGTCGAGGTATGGTTTGCTTTCTAATACTATTAAATACTTTCTCAGCAGCAACGTCCTCCTCCTTTGTTTCGTTGGAATCTTGCGTTGTAGTATCTTTTTGTTCAGTAGAAAGGTTGCTATTATGGCTTTCTGCTAAGTTAGAGTCTGGCTCAATAGCTGTTTGTGTGTATTCTGGATCGTTTTTATGATTGTTATAATATAATACACCAAAGATAATAAGAAATATTGTTCCTATTACTATGAAGATAACTAAGCCTTTACCTAACTGTGGGTTATCATCTTTGTAGCTGTCCGAATGTGGTATTGGAGCTCCACAGTTAGGACAATATTGCTCTTTATCATTTATCTCTGTATTACATTCTGGACATTTCATATTTGTATCTTTCGTTATTTTCTATTGGCAAAAGTAAAGGAAAATATAGAAAAGGCAAAGTAAATACCAGTTTTTTTGTATCTTTGTGCAGATTTTATAGTTATAGCCTTAAAGCTCTATAGGAGAAGAAAGGTTATTAAAAGAATGGTTGGATACAAAATATTCTTATTATTTTGATGAAATTATTATTTGTAGTTATTATGTTTTATATGGGTTGTAGCTGTGTTTCAGCTCAATCTATGCGCGATATTTGGATTAATATGCCAAAAGGGCTAATACCTTATCTTAATAAGAGTTTACGTACAGACCTTATAGATGGTGTGAAGAAAAAGCCTTATGTCCCTGTAAAAAACTTATTAGGCGACACCACAAGAATAGAAAGAATGACAGATAATTATTTGAAAGTAAGATTGAATAATAAAACTTATCTTCAAATAAAGAAAATAAATGCTAACACTATAGCAGTAGTAAAATCGTGGAATTATCCCACTTCTGATAGTGAGCTTAATATATATTCTACAGATTGGTGTATACAAAAATATAGCAAAATAGACTTAACTTTGCATACAGATAAGCCTGACACAATGCAAGAGTCTACTTACAATGAGCTGAAAAGTTTATTATCGCCTTATTTTGTTGTTTTCACCTTATTGGAGAAAAAGAATGATCTAATAGTGGATTATTCTTTCCCTCTTTTAGGAAAGAAGGACTATGAGCGTGTTAAGCCCATAATTAAAACTAAGGTATTGCATTGGCAAGATAATGGGTTTAAATAATGTTTTTATTGTAACGAAACAAGTTTTATAATGATTCTATCACTTTTATTAAATCATAAATAACATATAAAAAATGAGTTTGAAAGTGCGTTTAGCGTTGATGAACTTTTTAGAGTTCGCAGTGTGGGGAGCTTATCTAACCTCTATGGGTAGGTATCTTGGTAACCTTGGTATTAGTCGTGATATAGGTTGGTTTTATTCTATGCAGGGGGTAGTCTCTATTTTTATGCCTGCTATTATGGGCATCATTGCTGATAGATGGGTTCAGGCTCAACGATTGTTAGGTATTTGTCATTTCTTGGCAGGCTTGTTTATGTTTTGTACCGCCGCTTATGGCTTGAGTGCCGGCGTTCGCGCAGAGTTTTCTATAATCTTTAGTTTATATTCTTTGTCAGTATCTTTTTATATGCCTACATTAGCATTGTCTAATTCTGTGGCTTATTCTGCTTTAAGCGATGCAGGTATGGATACAGTTAAAGCTTTCCCTTCTATACGTGTGTTTGGGACAATAGGTTTTATTTTGACAATGTGGTTAGTAGATATATTAGGTTTTCAAAGTAATCAAAACCAGTTTGTTACTTCTGGTGTTGTAAGTATAATATTGTTCTTTTATACATTTACTTTACCAGCTTGTAAGGTTTCTAAGGATGTAGATAAGAAAAGTTTTATAGATGCTTTTGGTCTTCGTGCTTTTGCCTTGTTCAAGGAAAAGAAAATGGCTATATTCTTTATTTTTTCGATGTTATTAGGTGTTAGTTTACAGATAACTAATAGTTTTGCTAATCCTTTTTTATTTAGTTTTGGTGCCGAGCCACAGTATGCTCAAGCATTTGGTGTGCAGCATGCTAATATATTAATAAGCCTTTCACAAGTAAGTGAAACTTGTTGTATTTTGCTAATACCATTCTTTATGAAGCATTATGGTATAAAGAATGTAATGCTTATAGCTATGTTTGCATGGGTATTACGTTTTGGGTTGTTTGGTTTGGGTAATCCAGGTTTCCCCGGTGTCTTGTTATTTATCTTATCAATGATAATTTATGGTGTAGCTTTCGACTTTTTTAATATTTCAGGCTCTTTATTTGTCGATCATTATACAGAATCTTCACTACGCTCATCGGCACAAGGCTTATTTATGTTAATGACAAATGGTATAGGGGCGACCATAGGAACTCTCGTTGCTCAGGCTGTCATTAATGCTTATACGCATGCCATGCCTATAGGAGATAATACTATAACAGTGGGAGATTGGCCTGCATGTTGGTTTATTTTTGCTGGTTATGCTCTTATAGTAGGTGTATCATTTGCTATTATTTTTCGTCCAAAGAAAGCTCAATGAATAAAATACCACTTAGATATTCAGGTCTGACCCAGTTAGTCGATTCCAGTAATCTTTACCTTATTATATTAGAGAATATGGAAAAGAATAGGCATATAGCTATTGTGTGCAACGAGGATGTAGAACATGAATTGTCTATGCGTTTAGCAGGAAAAGTGAATACTACTAACTGGCTACCTGAAGTGTTGTGTACTCTTAACCCTATGATGAGTTATGAGCATTATGAGGTTTTGATAAATGGAATTGTAGATGGTGAATATAAAGTATATTTGATTAGTAAAGATGATTTGAGCTATACTTCCATACGTGCTTCTGATGCTATTCTTTTAGCTTTAGTGGCTAAACTTGAAATATATATTGAAGAGAAATTGTTCAATCAGCAAAGCTGTGCTATTAATATAAATAAAGAACGCGTAGCATTGCCTATAAATGCGCTAAATAGTGATATGCTTAACAGTGCTCTTAAAAGGGCTATAGCTTTAGAAGATTACGAGTTAGCTTCACTCATTAGAGATGAGCTAAATAAGCGTACGAGTAAAGATAAGGCATAACAAATATCTGTAGACAATAAATGAAAGAAGTAAGATTTTTCTATGTTCCCGACGTTAAAAATTCTACGGAGCTGCCAGCAGAAGAGATGGTTCACGCTGTTAGGGTTTTACGTATGAAGCAGGGAGATGAGCTTTTCCTCATGGACGGAGCAGGATATTTCTATCGGGCACAAGTGACAATGACTTCTGCTAAACATTGTTTTTATACAATAAAAGAAACCCTTTGTCAGAAAAAAAACTGGCGAGGGCATATTCATTTAGCCATAGCTCCTACTAAGGATATTGGGCGTATAGAATGGTTAGCTGAAAAAGTTACAGAAATAGGGATAGATGAGATTACATTTTTAAGCTGTAGATTTTCTGAGCGCAAACAGTTACGTATTGATAGAATAGAAAAGATTATAATATCAGCTATGAAGCAGAGCCGTAAGGGGTGGAAACCTATAGTTAATGAAATGACCTCGTTTGGCGACTTTATACGTAAAGTTTCAGCTACTACATCTTCTACTAAAAAGCCTTCTACTAATAAGTTTATATGTCATTGTTATGAGGAGATAAAAAAGAAAGATTTATTTTCTTTACTAACAAAACGTAACGCTTTAGAAAGAGATGTACTTATACTTATAGGGCCAGAGGGCGATTTTTCTATAGAAGAAGTAGATTTGGCTTTGGCTAATGGTTTTCAAAGTGTTACTTTAGGAGATAGCCGATTACGAACAGAAACAGCTGGTCTTAGCGCTGTAACTATGGCACAATTAACAAAAAGAGAAAGAAATAATATTTTTATAGACATAAAAGACGAAGAAGGTGGTGTATGATAATAGTGTCTTACATCACTTTTTTTGTTATAGAGTTTTAAAATGACAAATACTATTTTATTTATAATATTATTCAAGGACTTAACAATTTAACAAAAAAATAAGCGGCTTTTAAAGTTGTTTTACTAAATTTGCAAAAAGAATTAAAATCACTTTTAATAATTTTCATTTAATTTTTTAAACTATGCAGAAAAGATTGTTCTTTCTGATTGTAATGTTAGTTGCAATGGTAAGTACTACCATGGCACAGATAACAACATCAGGAATTAGTGGTAAGGTAACTTCTCAAGGGGAGGATGTGATTGGAGCAACAGTGACAGCTACGCACCAACCATCTGGAACTATTTACAGAGCAGTCACAAACATTGATGGTAGATTCTCCATCGAAGGTATGCGTGTAGGCGGTCCATATAAAGTGGAAATAGCTTACATTGGTCAAAAGACTAAGATTTTTAAGAATGTTAATCTACGGTTGGGGGAAACTGAAGATTTGTCTTGCAGAATGGAAGACGATTCTAAAGAGCTTCAAGAAGTAGTAGTAACAGGTAATGCAGGGCTTAACGGCACAAAGACAGGTGCAGCACAGGCTATCTCTTCAAAGCAAATTGCAGAAATGCCCAGTATCACTCATGGTATTGCTGATGTGGCTCGTCTAAACCCTCAAATAACAACATCATCTAATGGTGCTATTTCGTTTGCAGGTACTAGTAACCGTTATAACACATTTATGATAGATGGTGCGATGAATAATGATATGTTTGGTTTGGCTGCAAGTGGATCTAATGGAGGTCAGGCAGGAGGTCAGCCTGTTTCTATGGAAACAATAGAGCAAATACAAGTAAATGTTGCGCCTTTTGATGTACGTCAGAGTGGTTTTACTGGTGGTGCTATAAATGCCATCACTAAGAGTGGTACTAATCATTTTCATGGAAGCGTATATGGTTTTGGTAATAATCAATATCTTATAGGAAGCTCTTATCCTTTTTCTGACGGAACAGGTTATGCGCCAAAGTATAATAAGCAGAATGAGTATCAAGCAGGTTTCACTTTTGGTGGACCTATTATAAAGAATAAGTTATTCTTCTTTGTTAATTATGAGCATGCCAATAAGATATATCCTAACCTTAATGGATATGGGCAAGAAGGGTCAAGAGTAAATAAAGAAAGAGCCAATTCTGTTTTAGATATGATAAAAGAAATGGCTAAAAAGCAAGGTGTGGAATATGATGGAGGTTTTTCTAATCCAGATATCTATACTAAAAGTAATAAGATAGGAGCTAAGATAGATTGGAATATTAATGAGGCTAATAAGTTTTCATTTCGTTGGAGTAATGTTGTAGCAAAGCGACTTAATAATGTAAGTTCAGCAACTTCTATTAATGACAACTTATATACTTATCCTTTTAAGAGTGTAACCAATTCTTTAACAGCAGAGCTTCATAGTCGTATTGCTCCCACAATAAGCAATGAAGTGCGTGCTACATATGTTCGTGTACGAGATAAGCGTGATGTAAGATCTTTTTTCCCAAGTATTTCTGTGAGAGATAATGGAGGTAATATAAACATAGGTAATGAGCGTTCCTCTGCAGCCAATTCATTGGATCAAGATATATATACTTTTGAAGATAATTTGACGATATATAAGGGAAATCATACGTTTACATTTGGTACACATGATGAATATTATAAGTTTGCTAATTTATATATTCAAGATTATACAGGAACCTATCAGTTTGATGATTTTAAAAGCTTTGAAAAATACTATAAAGATGATGTAGCAAATACTTTCAATGATAAGGAAAAGTATTTTCGTAGTTATAAGTATGGTCAGGCTAATGTAGATGTTACAGGAGATAAACGCTGGAGAACACCTTTTGCTGCAGGTCAATTAGGTTTCTATGCACAAGACAAGTGGGCTATAATGCCATCATTAATGATTACGTATGGCTTGCGCGTGGATATACCTTTATTTTTTGATACTCCTGAAGAAAACTCTGGATTTAATGATTATGCTTCAAAGCATAATTGGGGAGTTCGTACAAATCATAAATTATCAAGTACTCCTTTATGGAGCCCACGAGTAGGTTTCCGTTGGGATATAAATAAAGATCGTCGTTTTATTCTTCGTGGTGGAGTAGGTGTGTTTACTGGTCGTGTTCCATATGTTTGGATAAGTAATAATTTTGCAAAAACAGGTATTCAGCTAACGACTTATTCTGTAAATAATCCTAAGGGTATTAAACTTGTGCTTGATCCAAATAAACAATTGTCGAATGCAGAAAAGCTAAAAGCTTCAGGAAGCCAAGAAGTAGATGTCTTTGATGATAGGTTTAAACTGCCTCAGGCCTTAAAATTTAATCTTGGTTTTGATGCAAGATTATTAGATATAGATTGGACGGCAGAGGCTATTTATTCTAAGACATTAAATGATATTTATTATAAGGATTTGGCTTATGACCTTACTGGTAAGACTTTCGGAGATGAGACTGGTTATACCTGGGATAATCGTCCTATGCTTGAAAAAACTACAAAAGGCACTCCTTATAGCCATGTTTATGCTCTATATAATACTAACAAGGGATATACTTTAAGTTTGTCTTTAAAAGGAGAAAAGCATTTCAACTTTGGATTAGATCTTATGGCAAGTTATACTTATACGAGGTCTAAGAGTATTAATAGCGGAACATCTTCTGTTGCAGCAAGCAATTTTTCTTTTAATACAACATATCGTAATCCTAATGATCCTGAGCTGACATTTAGTGCTTATAATGTACCTCACCGTGTTCAAGCAAGTGCTTATTATCATTTACAGTATGGTTATAAGAAAGCTTGGCAAACAACAATAGGAATGATCTATCAAGGTCGTAGCGGCTCACCTTATTCTATAGAAATGTATGGTGATATGAATGGAGATGATGCTACTGGTAATGATGCATTCTTTATCCCAACAGATGAGCAAATAGATAAAATGAAGTTTGCTACCGATGTTCGAGTAGATAATAGTAAGGATATTTACCCACTTATAACTAAAGTATTAGGACCAAAATACTCAGGTATGCTTACTCCAGAGCAGCAACGTGCTTTGATGAAAGAGTATTTAGGGTCTGAGTCTTATATGAAAAATCATCGTGGAGAATTTTTTGAACGATTTGCAGATAATATGCCTTTTGAAAGCCACTTTGATCTTCATATAGCTCAGAAATTTAGTTTCAAAGTAGGTAATAATATCAATGGTATAGAACTAAGTCTTGATATTATAAATGTAGCAAATCTTTTAAATAAAGATTGGGGACATACTTACGGCGATAACTTTAATGGCTATTATAGTCCTTTTAACTATAAAGGTAAGGGAGTATTTAAGTTTGATGGTACTCATGTTGCCCGTAATTATGTTGATTATAATAGTAGATGGCGTGGTCAGTTAGGATTAAGATATACATTCTAAAAAAAAAGTATTTTTAAAAACTATATAATTCTTTTTAAATAAGAAATTTTTGATAAGAGACATTATGATTATAGATTTTGATAAAATTCCAGAAGAGCATATAGAAGGCTTTAAGGGAGGAACAGGAAAACTTGACATTCGCAGCTATGTTGATAATAAAGTGCGTATAATGTATTCTACTTTACGTCCTGGTGCTTCAAGTGGTAAGCATAAGCATATAAACTCGTTTGAAACAATGTTTATAATAAGTGGAGAGCTTACAGTGCACTATGATGATAAAACAGAAGTAGTGCGTGTTGGTCAGGTACATTACTGTCCTGAGGGTCATATGCATTGGTTTGAAAACTGTACAGATCATGATGTTGTTTATTATGCTATTGTGCCTAATTTAGGTTAGATTAATAAATCTATCAATTTTAATAATTTTATAAATAGAAAAAAAGGCTGATTCTAATTAAATAGGATTCAGCCTTTTTTTAAATATAAATAAAATGGGGAGTAGAGCTTTTACAAGTCTACTCCCCATTTTCTATTGTAATAATATATTTTCTTTTATAACCTAATATGAGTAAAAATCATATTAATTCTTAAAAACAAGCGCCCCATTATAGTAGTCTATATTAATAGGCTTTTCTCTATTAACAGTACCAGCTAAGATAGATTTACTTAAATCATTGAGTACATAGTGCTGTATAGCTCTTTTTACAGGGCGTGCTCCAAATTCTGGATCATATCCAATTTCTGCAAGATGTTTTACAGCTGACTCTGTCCATGTTAAAACAAGTCCTTGCGGCATTAGCATCTCCTTAGCACGTTCTAACTGTAACCTTACTACACCAGCAATCTGCTCTTGTGTGAGTGGTAAGAACATTATAGTTTCGTCAATACGATTTAAGAATTCAGGTCGTATAGTTTGTTTTAACATATTCATAACCTCAGTCTTTGTATGTTCTATAATTTGTTCTCTATTATCCTCTCTCAGTTCTTGGAATTGCTGCTGTATGTATTGTGAGCCAAGGTTTGAAGTCATAATGATAATAGTGTTTTTAAAGTTTACCGTGCGTCCTTTGTTATCAGTAAGTCTACCATCGTCTAATACTTGTAACAATATATTGAACACATCAGGGTGAGCTTTTTCTATTTCATCAAATAAGACCACAGAGTAAGGTTTACGCCGTACAGCTTCGGTAAGTTGTCCACCTTCATCATAACCAACATATCCTGGAGGCGCGCCTATTAGTCGAGAAACACTAAACTTTTCTTGATATTCACTCATATCAATTCTTGTCATCATTGTTTCGTCATTGAAAAGATAATCAGCTAATGCTTTAGCTAACTCTGTTTTACCTGTACCAGTAGTACCAAGGAATATAAACGAAGCAATAGGTTTTTTAGGATCTTGTAATCCGGCACGTGATCTACGAACAGCATCAGCGACAGCAGTAATAGCTTCTTCTTGTCCTATTACACGTTTATGTAATTCTTCTTCAAGGTGAAGTAGTTTTTCACGTTCGCTTTGCATCATACGTGTAACTGGTATACCTGTCCATCTGCTTACTACTTCTGCAATATCATCAGCGGTAACCTCCTCTCTTACCATAGCTTCATTACCTTGTGCCGATAATAATTGCTTCTTTATATTCTGGATATTATCTTCTAATGCTTTTAGTTTAGAATATCTAATTTCAGCAACACGTTCGTAATTTCCTTCACGTTCTGCACGTTCAGCCTCATACTTTAAATGTTCTATTTCTTGTTTATCTTGTTGTATTTTATTAACAAGTGCACGTTCGTTTTCCCATTTAGCCCTAAAGCTATGTTCTTGCTCTTTAAGTTCTGCAATATCTTTATCTAAAAGAGCCATCTTGTCTTCATCGTTTTCACGCTTAATTGCTTCACGTTCTATTTCTAATTGTTTTAATCGACGAGTAATTTCATCTAACTCTTCAGGCACAGAATCGCGTTCCATACGTAGCTTTGCAGCAGCTTCGTCCATAAGATCAATAGCTTTATCGGGTAGGAATCGATCAGATATATACCGCTCAGAAAGCTTTACTGCAGCGATACAAGCATCATCTTGTATACGTACCTTGTGGTGATTTTCATAACGTTCTTTTAAGCCACGTAGAATAGAGATAGCATCTAACTCTGTAGGTTCATCTACCATAACAGTTTGGAAACGACGCTCTAAAGCCTTATCTTTTTCAAAATATTTTTGATATTCATTTAAAGTAGTGGCTCCAATAGCTCTTAACTCGCCACGAGCAAGTGCTGGTTTGAGAATATTAGCAGCATCCATGGCTCCTTCACCACCACCTCCAGCTCCTACTAAGGTGTGTATTTCGTCTATAAAAAGAATTATATTACCATCGCTGTTGGTAACTTCCTTAATAACAGATTTTAAACGTTCTTCAAACTCTCCTTTGTATTTTGCTCCAGCTATAAGAGCACCCATGTCAAGAGAATAAAGTTTTTTATCTTTTAAGTTTTCAGGAACATCTCCACGCACTATACGTTCAGCCAGTCCTTCTACAATAGCAGTTTTACCAGTTCCTGGCTCACCTATTAATATAGGATTGTTTTTTGTACGGCGAGATAATATCTGAAGTACTCTTCTAATTTCCTCATCACGACCAATTACAGGATCTAGCTTACCGTTACGAGCATCTTCTACTAAGTTGTGAGCATATTTTTCAAGTGATTGATAGTTTTCATCTCCACTCTGTGATTGCACTTTCTGTCCTTGACGCAACTCATTAATAGCTTTTTTAAGTTCTTTTTCGGTGCACCCAGCATCCTTTAATATTCGTGCAGCAGTACTATTTACTGTAAGTAGAGCTAAGAGTAAAGGCTCTATACTTATAAACTCATCACCCAGCTGTTGTGATATTTCTGTAGCTTTTTGTAAAACCTTATTAGTATCTGATGAAAAATAAGGTTCTCCTCCTTGTACTTTTGGCAAGTGTTGAAGCTCACTATTTACAGCCATTGCAATGTTCTGAGGAGTTACACCAATTTTCTGAAACACATAGTTAGTAACTTCTTTTCCTTTATCTATAGCTCCTGCTAAAAGATGTAAAGGTTCTATTATTTGCTGACCATGTTGCTGTGCAATGTTAACAGCACTTTGTATAACTTCTTGCGCTTTAATAGTAAATTTGTCAAATGTCATATTTTTGTCTCCTTTCTTTACATTCTATATAAATTTATAGCGGTTGTATTTATACTTTTCTAATTATTTTTATTATTCTGTTTATCATAAGATCAATTTATGTGCCGATCTTTTATATATGCCACTATGACATGCGCTATATGTCATTATGACGTTTATTTTAGTTTTATTTTTCTGTTTATAATATTGCAAAAATCTAAATCACTTATAATTATAAGCTATATCGTTATGGAGTTATCTTTAATTTATATATCTTTGCATGTTATAGTTAACATCTTACAAATAGGAGTAAACTTTTTTACTCTGACTTTGATAATTTTTGCGTATAAACAAAAACAAAGAATAAATGAAACGAATAATTAGTATATTTATTTTTACTTTAATATTATCGAATATTACATATGCACAAGGCTATAGCTCGCTTTGGAAACAGGTAGATATTGCTATGGAAAAAGATTTTCCTAAAACACAGATAAAGAAACTTGAGGAAATTGCAATAAAAGCCAAAAAGGAAAAGAGCTATGGTAATCTTTTAGCAGCAGAGCTCTTTTTAACAGGAACGAAAATAAAGATATCTCCTGATTCATTAGAGAAAGAGCTTGCTCGTATTAAGTCTTTTGCCTTGCAAGCAGAAAAGAGTGATAAGGTGCTTGCAGCTATATATTATTGTGCAATAGGTAAGATAGAGCAGAATAATATCACACGAAGCGATGAGGATAACAAAGCTTTAGCAAAGGTATATTTTGACAAAGCAATGGCTTATAAAGATTTGCTTGGCAGGGAGAAATTAGAAAATTTCATTCCTTTTATAAAAAAAGGTGCTGATGATAATATTTTTAATAATGACCTTTTACATGTAGTAGGTTTTGAAGCAGAGGCTTATCATGAGTTAGAAAAGTATTATCTGGCTCATAATAATCGTTCAGCTGCTTGTTATGCGGCATTTAAAGCTTTAGAAAAAGATGAAGATATAGTAGAAGATGTAGATTATTTACTTACAAAGTATGGTGATTTGGACATAGCAGGCGAGCTGGCAAAAGTAAAGTACGAAAACTTTTCTAATGAGACAACAGATAAAGAACGTTTCGATTTTGTACAAAATGCTCTTAAGAAATATGCGTCTTGGAAAGGAATAAATTATTTTAGAGCAGTCCTCCATAATTTGCAGAGCTCTAAAATAGAAACAAATGATATTCCTATTAACACTTATACTCGTCCTTATGGGCAATATGTTAAGATTAGTTTGCGTAATGTATGCGATCTTAGGATAGATATTATTAAAACGACACTTACCGGAGAAACCTATAATACAGATATAGATAAAAAAGATATGGAGTATTATGCAAAGAAAATTGTTCCTAAAAGTGCGATTACCATTAAGCGACAGTATACTGTATTACGTCCAGCTTACGAAAACTTTGAGGACTCTGTTCTTTTCCCTAAGTTATCTCCTGGGGTTTATATTGTTAGGATTTCTTCGCCATCAGCAAAAATTTCTGCAAAGGAAGAGCTACTTTATGTAAGTAATCTGGTATTACTTGCAGAGAAACAGGCTAATAATAAATATCGGTATGTGGTAGTAGATGCTGTCAGTGGGCAACCTGTAGAAGGGGCAAAGATAAAGTTGTTTGGTGATGTTTATGAAAAAAGAAGTACTCCTAAAATAACCCTTCTGACAGATAAGAAAGGAGAAGCTTTCTATATAACTAATAAAAAAGGAGCGTGTGGATATACCTATGTATCAACATCAACAGATAAAGGCTTTTGCAAAGCATGGGTATTACCTTCTTTTTATTATTCTAAGAGCAATTATGCTGGTAATAAATATCTTCTTATGACAGATCGTGCTATTTATTGTCCAGGGCAAATTGTGCACACTTCGATAGTAGCCTATTCTGATTCCTTAGAGGGATTAAAGCGTAAAGTGATATCTAATCATAAATTTAGCTTGTCGCTTCGTGATGCTAATTATCGTGAAATAGGGAAAAAAGAAGTAATAACAGATGAGTTTGGCACAGCTGCAACCGATTTTATCTTACCTGTAAAAGGTTTGACAGGCTGTTTTTATATAAGTGTAGATGGCAATAGAACTTATGAAACTACTATCCGTGTAGAGGAGTATAAGCGTCCAACTTTTAAAGTAGGTTTTGAGGATTATGAAGAAAAGTATGCTCCAGGTGATACCATTACATTAAAAGGTTATGCTAGAACTTATGCAGGTGTAAGTTTACAAGGTGCTAAAGTATCTTATAAAGTATTACGAAAGAAGGCTATTTGGTGGTATTGGGGCAATAGTGATAATGAAGCTCAAGTGCTAAGTAGAGGTAAAGTTACTACTGATGCAAATGGCTGTTTTGAGGTAAAAGTACCTTTTATATTACCTAAGAATGTAATGGATAAAATAGTAAGAGGTATGCGTGTAGATGCCAATTACTATACCTTTGAGGTCAGAGCAACCGTTACCGACCAGACAGGAGAAAGTCAAGAAGTAGAGCAGAGTTTATCTATTTCTACTAAGGCTACAGCTTTTACTTGCGATATTCCAAAGCAAGTAGTTGATACTTATGCGTTATCTTTCAAGCTAAATTATCTTAATGCGGCAGGTAAAAGGGTAGAAAGCATGGCTAAATATATTATTATCCCAAGAGGTAGTAAGAAGCAAAAATCAGGCTATGTTGGTAATTATATTACGATAAAGACTAATGAGACAGTGAGAGTAAAAGGGCTTTCTTCTGGTATCTATCGCCTACATGCTATCTGTGGAGCAGATACATTAAATAAAGATTTTGTCGTTTTTTCTCTAAAGGATAAGCGCCCTGTAGAAGATACACACGATTGGTTCTATGTAAGTGATAGTAGTTTCCCACAAGATGGATCGCCTGTGTATGTGCAAGTAGGATCTACCGATAAAGATGTACACGTTATTTATTCTATCTTTGCAGGAAATAAGTTGATAGAACAAGGATATTTTGATCAATCGAATGCCAATAATACGCGTGCCTTTACTTATAAACCAGAATATGAAAATGGTTTATTTCTTCATTATATTTGGGTAAAAGATGCAAAGGTATATGAACATAGTGTTACTATTATGCGTCCAATACCAGATAAGACACTAACTTTAAAGTGGAAAACCTTTAGGAATAAACTCACTCCTGGTCATAAAGAAGAGTGGACTTTATCAGTAACCCGTCCAGATGGGACGCCCGCGAATGCACAGTTAATGGCAACTTTATATGATAAAAGTCTTGATCAGATATTAGATAACTCATGGCATGAGTTACCAAAAATAAGTCTTACTATGCCATATGTTAATTGGTTTTCTTCAGATTATAATACATCTTATATTATTGCAAATAAGAGAGTTGCAACTATTAATGTCCCGAAGATAAGCTTGGCAGCATTTAATCAAAAGTATCTATCAGCGTTTGAAAGGTCTTATCCAGATATTTTTATGTGTGAAAAACTATCTTTAGAATCGGTTTATGATGAGGTAGCACCAGTAGGACGTAGTAGAGGTACTGTGAAATTTACACCCCCTGTTATAAAGGAAGATAAAGAAATGAAAGGCTTTACAGATACTAATGTTGCTAAAAAGGATAGTAATGGTAAAGCTCCTGTGTTGCTAAGAAAGAATTTAAATGAAACTACCTTCTTCTATCCTCAGTTAGTTACTGATAAGAATGGTAATGTAAGCATACACTTTACTCTACCAGAGAGCTTGACAACATGGCGTTTTATGGGCTTTGCCCATGATAAGGAGATGAACAATGGCTTGCTTACCGATGAGGCTGTTGTCTCAAAACCTTTAATGATACAGCCAAATTTACCACGTTTTTTGCGTGTTGGAGATAAGGCTATAATATCTGCACGTATAGTGAAAAGAGTAGATAAAGCATTACAAACAAAGGCTGTTCTCTCATTAATTGATCCTGTTACGGGGCAAGCTATTTATACCGCATCTCGGCAAGTTAGCATAAAAGCAGATAATACTACTTCGGTATCATTTGAAATTAATGATGATGCTATAGAGCGTTTTTCAAAGAAAAAATTAGCAGACTATACTTTATTAATTGTTCGTATCACTGTAGAAGCAGATGGATTCTCAGATGGAGAGCAGCAGTATCTTTCTGTTTTGCCTAATAAAGAGTATGTTATTAACACTTATCCCATTACAATGATTGGTAAGAATATAGAGCAGATAGAGCTTGATAAGTTATATCCTAAAAATAAATTAAGCGATGCAAAACTAACCATCGAATATACTAATAATCCTTCTTGGTTTATGATAGAAGCTTTGCCTTATATGTCTAAAGTGTATAGCGATGATGCTATTAGCCTGATGACAGCTTATTATGTTAATGCTTTAGGTAAGCATATCATAATGCAATCGCCAAAGATAAAGCAAACAATAGATTTGTGGAAACAAGAAATAGATAAAGAGAAGGCTCTTACTTCAAATCTTGAGAAGAATGAAACACTGAAGAAGTTAGTGTTAAGTGAGACCCCATGGGTACTGAATGCAGAAAAGGAAAGTGAACAAAAGCAAATGTTAGTAAAATTCTTTGATGAGAATGCTTTACAGCATAAGCAGCAAAGCTATATTGCTCAGTTATATAAGCTACAGAATAAAGATGGCTCTTTCTCTTGGTTTGCAGGTATGAAAGGCAGCCTTTATATGACAGTTTATATAGTAAAAGAGCTTATTCGCCTACAAATCTTAATGGGGGAGGAAGCTTTTACCAATCAAGAAACAGCTTTATTGTTAAAAAACGCCTTTGCCTATCTTGATCGTGAGGTAGGAAAAGAAGTAAAAGAGATGCAGCGTACAGATAAGAAAGACCATGAATTGTTCTTCATAAGTGATGACCTTTGCAATTATATTTATGCCAGCGTATTAGCTAAACGCCCTATAACATCAAACATAACCTATTTACTTAATAGATTATCTAAGAAGTCCACCAACCTAACTGTTTATGGAAAGGCTAACATTGCTATTATTTTTAGCATGTATGGAAGAATCCAAAAAGCTAATGAATATTTGCAAAGTATAAAGGAATATACGGTATATACAAAAGATATGGGTAGATATTTCGATATTAAAAATGCTTATTACTCATGGAGGAATTATAAAATTCCTACAGAAGTAGCAGCTATAGAAGCTTTAAAGAGACTTTCTCCAAATGATAGTTATATCAAGGAGATGCAGAGATGGCTACTTCAAGAGAAGCGTACACAAATGTGGAATACTCCTATTAATACTATTAATGCCATTTGGGCTTTTATGAGCAAAGGGAAGTGGAATATGGAAGATAATGTTTCCGCTATATTTAAACTTGATGGAAAAGTATTGAACAAGCCTAAAGAAATAGCAGGGAAAGGGTATGTAAAAGTTACTGTTCCTATATCTTCATGTCCAAAAAGTTTAAGAATAGAAAAGCAAAATAAGGGTATTAGTTTTGGAGGAGTATATGCACAGTTTTCACAAGAAGTAGTAGATATAAAAGAAAGATCTATGGGAATGACTATACAACGTGATATTTTAGATGAACATAATAATATTCTTCAAACAAAATCTTTAAAAGTTGGTGATAAGATACGTGTACGATTAACAATAACAGCTTCACGTGATTTTGATTTTGTTCAAATTATTGATAAGCGTGCAGCTTGTTTAGCAGCAATAAATCAGTTGAGTAGTTATTATGGTATGTGTTATGTAACACCTAACAATAATAGCACTAATTATTATTTTAATAAACTTACAAAAGGTAAGCATATAGTGGAAACAGATTATTATATAGATAGAAAAGGTAGTTATAATACAGGTATATGTACTATACAAAGTGCATATTCACCAGAGTATTGTGGAAACTCACCTATAATTAAATTTGACATTAATCGATAAATTATTAATTACGCATTTAAATGTTACAAATAGAAATAGATAATGGTAGTGGATTTTGTTTTGGCGTAACTACAGCTATAAAGAAAGCAGAAGAGGAATTAGCTAAAGGTAATGCTCTTTATTGCTTAGGCGACATTGTACATAATTCCATGGAAGTAGAGAGATTAGAGAAAAATGGGTTAATAACTATCAATCATGAGCAAATGAAAGATCTCTATAATGTTAAAGTGTTGCTTCGTGCTCATGGTGAACCTCCAGAAACTTATGCTTTAGCTAGACGTAATAACATAGAAATAATAGATGCTACTTGTCCTGTTGTATTAGCTTTACAGCGTCGTATAAAAAAACAATATGAAAGTAAAGTAGATGGAAAATTAACACCTATTATAGAAAATCAAAATAAGAGGTTAGAACCTAAAACTACTCAAGAAGACTCACAAATAGTAATTTTTGGTAAAAATGGTCATGCAGAGGTTTTAGGGCTTGTAGGACAAACTAAAAGCGAAGCTCTTATTATAGAGAAATTTGAAGATGTAAAGAAACTAAATTTTACAAAGAACATATACCTTTATTCACAAACAACAAAGAGCCTCGATGAGTTTCATAAAATTATAGATTATATACAGTCTCATATCAGTCCAACAGCACAATTTCAAAGTTTTGATACAATATGTAGACAAGTAGCTAATCGTATGCCAAATATATCTATCTTTGCTACACGCCATGATGTTATTATTTTTGTTGCAGGTAAAAAAAGTTCTAATGGAAAGGTTCTTTTTCATGAATGTTTAGCAGTTAATCCACATTCTTATCAAGTAGAGAGTGCAGATGAAATAAATATGGATTGGTTCATAGATGCAAAAACTGTAGGAATTTGTGGAGCAACTAGTACTCCTAAATGGTTAATGGAGGAATGTAGAGATGAAATACTTCGTAAAGTTTAATAAATAATATTTATTAATGACATGATTATAGTTATAACTATTATTTCTTATTTTCTAATACTCTTTTGTGTTAGTAGGTTAACAAGCAAACGGTCCGATAATGCTACTTTTTTTAAAGCAAACCAAAAATCTCCATGGTATTTAGTAGCTTTTGGTATGATAGGGGCAAGTATTTCTGGCGTTACTTTTGTGAGTGTTCCTGGTATGGTGTTATCTAATAATATGACATATTTGCAAACTTGTTTAGGCTTTGTGCTTGGTTATATTGTTGTAGCTTTTATTTTATTGCCTATATATTTTAGGTTAAAAGTAACAAGTATATATACTTATATAGAAAAGCGGCTTGGAAAATATACTTATAAAACAAGTTCAAGCTTTTTTATCTTATCAAAGATGAGTAGTGCCGCTGTAAGATTTTATGTAGTTTGCATTATTTTACAAAGATATGTTCTTGATAATTATCATATACCTTTTGTTTTAACAGTAGCTTTTTTAGTACTATTAATATGGTTATATACTAAAAGGAGTGGTATCCATACTTTAGTTTATACAGATACTTTTCAAACGCTATGTATGTTTATAGCTTTATTTCTTATTATTTATAAGGTATTAGGAGCATTAGACCTCTCTTTATTTGAAGCTATTAATAAAATAATAAATGACCCTCATTCCCGTGTTTTTGTTTTTAATGATAGTCTATCGGGGCAAAATTTCTGGAAACAATTTTTAAGTGGCATTTTTATAGTTATTGTTATGACAGGTTTAGATCAAGATATGATGCAAAAAAATCTTACTTGTAAGAATCTTCATGATGCTAAAAAGGATATGTGTAGTTATGGTTTAGCTTTTATTCCTGCTAATCTCTTATTTTTAGCACTTGGTATCCTATTGATGTTTTTTTATAATTATATGCATTTAGCCATCCCATCTTCTACTACAGATGAGTTAATGCTAAAAGCTACAGCTGGTGGATTATTAGGTAATTGGGTCATGGTGTTTTTTACTATAGGGATTGTAGCAGCTTGTTTTTCTAGTGCCGATTCTGCTTTAACATCGCTAACAACTATTTATTGTGTTGATATTAAAAATAGAGATAATGATGAAAGTTTAAGGAAGCGTGTACATTTTGTTATGGCACTTTGTTTTATAGGCTTTATATTACTTTTTCGCTGGTTTAATTCTACGAATTTACTTGATGCTATTTATACACTTGTATCTTACACCTATGGTCCTTTATTAGGCTTCTTTTCATTTGGATTATTTACCAAACGAACAGTGAAAGATAAGCTATCTCCATTTATTGCAATAATATCTCCTTTGCTTTGTTATATACTATCTACTTTTATAGAAAGTTTTACAAGTTATAAATTTGGGTACGAATTACTTATGATAAATGGTACTTTTACCTTTTTAGGATTATGGTTATTTAGTAAAAAGACAACTATTGTAAAATAAATAACAAATAGATTTGATAAAATTTGCCATATAATTTGTTTTTATATAGCAATGAATTCGGTTTTAAAGGATAAAAAACACACTATTTTGACCTTATTGTTTTGTATCTTTTTAAATGCTTAATTGGGTTTGACTTATTTATTTGATATGATTATTAAAATTATAAATATATAAAAAGTCCGATTTAATAAAAATAAATGAGCGAAGTAATTTTTTAGGGCCTGGCACTTAGAAGGCCAACTGTCCTTTTTGCCATTGCCTCAAAATCATTATTTATATTGCAGAATTTCATTAAGCTATTATAAGCAGCATGCTTTATTATAATATTGTTATCTTGTAAAGAAGAGTTAACCTGGTCAAGATATTCATTTATCT
This sequence comes from Prevotella sp. C0209C1, assembly GCF_056583855.1. Lineage (NCBI taxonomy): Bacteria > Pseudomonadati > Bacteroidota > Bacteroidia > Bacteroidales > Prevotellaceae > Prevotella > Prevotella sp. C0209C1. The sequence goes on from NZ_JBWPJP010000002.1 coordinate 69,861, forward strand.
CTCGGTTTTCAATTTTTATACATCTATTGAATAATCCTGAAAGTAAATTATATCCACAAATTTCATACATTTGTTTCCCAGAAGCTATCCAACGAAAGGCAAGATGTAAGGCTTTATTTGTGTACTGTAATAAATTAAAAGCTAATATCTCTGCTAATTCTTGTGTATGTACACGTTCCATCCATACTTCTATTATATCCTCTTCCATACATTCGTGAGGCATAATAAGTGTTGCCAAGATCATACATTCGCGTATATCTTCTTTCCAAAGTTCTATAGCTAGATCATAGTCTTTACCATATTCTTTAGCTATTTCTTTAAGTTCAGGTAGAGGAATACCCCAGTTTAATTTATATAAAATTCCTTTTTCTCGCATCGATTGTGATGTTACACCATTCATTCTGAAGCGAAAAGATTGTTTTATTTGTTTTATTTTATTTTGTGTATCTACATTCATAATGTTGAGTATTCTTTAGAATAGCGTAGCATTTGTTCTGAATAAGTTTCAGAATAATCTGCTATAATATCTACGACGTTGTTGTTTTTATTTAGAATAGGTCTTAAAACAGGATTAATAAAACCTTTATATGGTGCAATATTAAGCTGTTCATATCTCTTTAAAACTTCTTCATGTTGTTTCTTATTGAGGTTGATAGCATATTTTTCTACTAAAGTACGAGCAGCATTAAAATCACCTTCACTTTTTATTCTTTGTATCTCTGCTAATTGTTTTGCAAAGATAGATCTAAGTGTTGTGTAATTATTTATTCTAATATAAGTCTTTGAGTTCTTTGAGATAAATTCTATAACCTCTTCTTCTTTACCTAAGTCCATAGCCCACCATGCTATTAAAGCTCTATTTTGCATATGTGCTTCTTCTATCTTTTTACCAGGCTTTATTCTTACTTGTTGAGTAAGAAGACCATTCATTAAGTAGCTATAATAATGTGCTTTATAAGCATCCTTATTATCAAGAAGTCCTAATTCTAATAATTTTTTATCAGCGATATAATACAAACCAAAAAGATCCGCACGAGCTTCTTCAATAGTATTCCCATAATTTTTAAGAGAACTGGGATCTGTAGATGGTAGTAATTTCCCACTACCATGTCCTAAACATTCGTGTAAATCGGTATGTAAGTCATCTGTTTTAGATCCAAACATATTAATTAGCTCATAAGTTTCTTTGTCAATAACAAATTCCTCGTAAAAACCATTTCCTTTTGAAGCAATGTTATAAGCATGAGTTAAATTACCAATAGTAACACTTTTAGATCCATATTCAGAGCGTATCCAATCGGCATTTGGTAGATTAATACCAATAGCAGTAGACGGATATTCATCACCTCCTAACATAGCAGTATTAACTACATTTGCAGTAACTCCTTTAACAGTTTCTTTGCGAAAACGTGGATCAATGGGAGAATGGTCTTCAAACCACTGTGCATTTGTGGATATAATATTAGCACGTTTAGTTGCTTCTAAGTCTTTATATTCCACAATTCCCTCCCATGAAGCCTTTAATCCAAGAGGATCACTATATACTTCTATAAAACCATTAATAAAATCTATCTGTCCTTCTTTTTCCTTTAACCATTCTATAGAGTATTTATCGAAAATAGATAAATCTCCTGTTTGGTAATATTTTATAAGTAAATTAATTACTTTTTTTTGTTGTTCGTTTTCTGTAAACTTTAAAGATTCATATAACCAGAATACAATTTTTTCTAATGCTTTACTATACTTCCCATTAATATGCCAAACGTCTTCTACTATTTTGCCATTTATTTTGCATAGAGAAGAATTTAAACCGTATGAAATAGGTCGCTCTTTTGATCCTTTAGCTTTTTTTTCTGCATAAAAAAATTCAACTTCTTTTTGAGAAACTCCTTCGTAATAATTACAAGCAGAACTCTTAATGAGGTCGCATCCATCTTTTTTGTTAACGCGTTTGGGTAATATTTTAGGATCAAATATTATGGGTATTATTTCTTCTAAAAGCTCGTTTACAGATTCATTATTATAGCATGGTAAGACTTCTTTAGGAAGAGAGATTATGATTTTCCTAAAATATTCTTCAGAAAAGTTAGGCTCAAATTTATCAGATCCATAATGGTGATAAATACCGTTAGCAAACCACACTTTCTTAAGATATTCTATTATGTTAAAAAAGGCATCATCTCTTTCACCTTTATAATATAGAAGAATAGCTTCTAAGGTTTTGCGAATACGTAAATTATATTTACCAAATTGATCAAAAAGAATATCTCTTCCATACAGAGTAGCTTGTGATAAACAATATATATATTGCTTTTGGCGTAGAGATAATTTATCAAATCCTGTTAGTTTATAACGAAGTATTTGGATATCAGCAAACTGCTCATCTATATAATTAAAATAATACTTACTTTTTATTTTATTATTTTCCACTTATCCTTATATTTTTTTTAGCTTTGTGTTTCTTTTAGATTTATTATCTTCGATAGGGTGTTGACTTAAATGACGTATTTTATAATCGCGTGGAGTTATACCATTTAATTTATAAAAAGAAGCATAAAACGATTGTCTATTAGAAAACCCTACCATATCGCTTATATCTTCCATATTTAAATCCTGATAACGCTTATCAACCAATAATGTCATAGCTTCTTCGATTCTAAACTTATTAACAAAAGAGGTATAATTTGTGTGAAATCTTACATTCACTACAGCTGAAATATAACGAGTGTTGGTGCCTAAGTCTTCTGCTAATTGCTTTGCGGAATAACTTTTATCCTTATACCGCTTTTGAATAAGAATTATTTCAAGGATCTTTTCTTTGAGATCATCCATCAAATTTGGACTAACAAGGCTACGATATGCAGCAGGTTTCTCTTTTTTTTCTGTAAGATTGTACTTTGACATAATAATGTAGGTTAATTAACGTTATGTATTCATTACTATTTTCTGCAAAAATAACTCTTATTATTGATATAATCAAATTTTATCATACCTTTTTTTCAATATATTATACAAAAGAGTTGATATTAATAATAAATATTGCAATAGGTGAGGGGATAAAGTTAAGATAATTAAAATGAAAAGTATATTTTGGGAAAGTTAAATATATAATAACTTTATTCGTTAAGCTTAGAAATATTATAACAGACAAAATAATAGAAATAAAAAAAAATAGTGGCGAAAAATATTAACATCAAAAATATCAATATAATTAATATGCGCCACTATTTAGCTGAACTGTAAGTCTTCACAGATTTTACTGTTCTAATGAAATTATTTAGAGAGTTTCTTTTAATTTAAAATTTTGACATCTTTATAGCTACGACAGCACATTCATCGCCTTTGTTTCCTAATGCACCTCCACTACGATCTATTGCTTGTTGTAAATTATCTGTTGTCAATAGTCCAAATACTACAGGAATATTTTGTGTAGCATTGAGATATGAAATACCTTGCGTAACGCCTTCACATATGTAATCAAAATGAGGAGTTTCTCCACGAATTACGCTACCTAATATAATAACGGCATCAAAACCATCGTTTTTAGTCATTTGTTGTGCACCATAAACAAGCTCAAAACTTCCAGGTACAGTTTTTACATGTATGTTTTCAGGTAGGCATCCATGTTTTTCTAAAGTTTTTACAGTGCCTTCCAACAATGCACTTGTTATTTCATTATTCCATTCAGAAACGACTATACCAAAACACATGTTACTTGCATCTGGAACTGATGCTATATCATAATCAGATAAATGATGTAATGCTGTTGCCATGATGAAATTTAATTAGATGCACGTTCTATATACTTATCAATGTCTTGATAAATAGGAGAATTAACATATTTCTTTTTAATTTCTTTATATATGTCTGTAGCTTCTTCTTTTTTACCTTCACTTTCAAGAATAATGCCAGCTTTACGCAATGCTAATGGGGCTATGCTATTGTTCGTATTTTCTTCAGCTTGATCATCTGCCATTTTTGCAGCCTTTTTAAAGCTATCTATAGCCTTATCGTTTTGGTTATTGTTAGCATATATATCACCTAAAGCCATCTGTGAAGCAGGACTAATTATTTGATCATTAGAAGTATTAAAATTTTCTGCATATTTTGCAGCGCTTGCCCAATTAGGTTTTGTACTATGTGCGTAACATAAAGCTATGTATAGATTAGAAAGATTGCCAGCTTTAGTATTGCTATAATCAGACTGAATCTTTAAAAAACCTTTTAAAGCTTGATCGTATTGTTGAGCATTGAAAAGGGTTTGACATTTAGCTAGCTCTGTACTTGCTTCTATTTCTTGAGGCTCAGACACAAAGTTTCTGTATAGAACAAAACCTACAATGATTACTACTACAGCTACTATTGGTATTATAATTTGTTTTTTGTACCTTATAAATGTAGCTTTAGAGTTGTTTAGAGTATTTTCATTAGTACTCTTTCCTTTTTGATTTGCCATTTTATATTTAATTCTTTATTGTTTTTACAATATAATTGGTGTGTAATAATTAGCGCAAAATTACTTATTTTCCCTCAATTAATAAAATATATATATATTTTTTTTCTGTGTTGCCATAAAAACGGCTACCTTTGCATATATTATATTATTATGCGTTTAGATAAGCTCTCTATAATTAATTACAAGAATATTCAAACAGCAACTTTAGAGTTGTCGCCTAAGTTGAATTGTTTTATAGGTCATAACGGTGAAGGAAAAACTAATTTGCTAGATGCAATTTACTATTTATCTTTCTGTAAAAGTGCTTTTAATCCAAAGGATTCTGAAGTGATACAACATGGAACTAATTTTTTTGTAATAGAAGGTAATTATACTAATGAGCATGGAGATAAGGAGCAGGTTTATTGTGGAATGAAAAGAGGGCAAAAAAAACACTTTAAACGTAACAAAAAAGAGTATAAACGATTATCTCAACACATTGGATTAGTACCACTTGTTTTTATTTCACCTGCAGATTCTTCTTTAATAGAAGGTGGAAGTGAAGAACGTAGAAAGTTAATGGATGTGGTTATTTCTCAATATGATGCAGCATATATAGAAGCTCTAACACGTTATAATAAAGCTTTACAGCAGCGTAATAGTTTGCTTAAGCAAGAAGAAGGGCTTGATGAAACTTTATTAGAACTCTTAGAAATGCAAATGGCAGAATATGGAGAATATGTATTTAAGAAACGCACAGTTTTTGTAGAAGAGTTACAACCTATATTTCAAAATATTTATAAATGTATTTCTAATGACCATGAAAAGGTTTCTTTAACTTATATGTCGCATGGTCAGCGTGGTAATTTGCTTGACATTATTAGGAATAGTAGAGATAAAGATAAAATGATGGGATATTCACTTCATGGGGTACATAAGGACGATTTAGTAATGTTATTAGGAGATTATCCCATAAAACGTTATGGAAGCCAGGGGCAAAATAAGACTTATGTTTTATCTTTAAAGTTAGCTCAGTTTGATTTTCTTTGTCGCACAGCATCACACAATACCCCTTTATTATTACTTGATGATATTTTTGATAAATTAGATTCTAATCGTGTGAAACAAATAATTAATTTAGTTTCAGGTGATGATTTCGGTCAGATCTTTATTACAGATACTAATCGTGAACATTTGGATAAGATCTTACATGGTGGAGATTTTAAGTATAAGTTATTTTCTGTAGAAAGTGGAGATGTAATATTCAAAGAAATATAAAAGTATGTTTAGACGAAAGGTAGAGACTTTAGACGAAGTATTGAATCTTTTATTGCGTAATGAAGGATTAGAAACCCCACTTTTACAGCGACGTTTAATAAATGCTTGGGAAGTAGTAACAGGTGATATAGTGGCTAAATATACTAGAGAAAAATTTATCAAAAATCAGACTTTATTTGTTAAGATTATTAATCCATCTTTAAAAGCTGATTTATCAATGATGAAAACAGATATTGTCAAGAAGCTTAATGGATATGTTGGTGCAATGATAATTGTTGATATAAAATTTTGTTAGATATAATAAAACTAATTTCTATTATCTTTTTATATTGATAAGGTTTATAGTAGGGAATTTAGTAAAATTCCCTACTATTGATTTCTTATACATCAAACAATATTATTTAGTTCTTTTTCCATTTCTTGTTGCATTTGAAAGGCCTTTTCTCCTGCTATTTTAGCATAATTTTTTGTATTATCAGCATAGATAATGCCACGTGACGAATTTACTAATAAGCCACAGTCTTTAGTCATACCATATTTACATACTTCTGCAAGATCTCCTCCTTGTGCTCCTATACCTGGAACAAGTAAGAAATGGTTAGGTACAATTTTTCGGATATCTTTGAACATTTTACCTTGTGTAGCCCCTACAACATACATTATATTTTCGTTGCTGCCCCATTGTTGTGTCTTTTTTAGTACTTTTTCAAATAGACGTTCATGGTCTTGATTTTCAAAGAATTGAAAATCAAGACTGCCTTTATTTGAAGTAAGAGCCAAAATAATAGTCCATTTTTCTTTATATTTCAGGAAAGGTTTTATAGAATCTTCGCCCATATATGGTGCTATAGTAAGTGAATCTACATCATATTCTTTGAAGAATGTACGTGCGTACATTTCTGAAGTGTTACCAATATCTCCACGTTTAGCATCAGCTATTATAAAATGGTGTGGATATGATGTTTTCAAATATTTTATAGTTTTTTCGAAAGCAAGCATTCCTTTTATTCCTAAACTTTCATAAAAAGCTAAATTAGGTTTGTATGCTACGCAATAAGGCGAAGTAGCATCTATGATAGCTTTATTGAAAGTAAAAATAGGATCTTCTTCATTTTTAAGGTAAGAAGGTATCTTTATAATATCAGTATCGAGTCCAACGCATAAGAAAGTTTTCTTTTCAAATATCTGAGTTATTAGCTGTTCTCTATTCATGTGTATAAAAGTTTAAATATTTTGATAATTTATATTTATTATAAATCTGCTTCTTTCATTTTTTCTGCATTTTCTGCTACAGTGAGGGCATCTATCATTTCTTGTATATTACCATTCATAAAGCCAGGTAGGTCATGAGAGGTAAAGCCTATGCGATGATCTGTTACACGTCCTTGTGGATAATTATATGTACGTATTTTAGCCGAGCGATCACCCGTAGAAACCAAACTTTTACGACGGTTTGCTATATCATTTATATATTTTTGATGTTCACGATCATATATGAAGGTGCGTAATCTTGAAAGTGCACGCTCTTTATTTTTAGGTTGATCACGTGTTTCGGTACATTCTATTAATATTTCCTCTATTTCTCCCGTATTAGGGTTTTTCCAAGGATAACGCAAACGTACACCTGATTCTACCTTATTTACATTTTGACCGCCTGCACCACTAGAACGAAATGTATCCCATTTTATATCTCCTTCGTTAATATTTACTTCAAACTTATCTGCTTCTGGTAAGACTGCTACTGTTGCAGCAGATGTTTGCATACGTCCTTGTGTATCAGTAGAAGGGACACGTTGTACTCTATGTACTCCTGATTCATATTTTAATATACCATAGACTCCTTCTCCAGAGATAGCAAAATCTATTTCTTTAAAACCTCCTACAGCTCCCTCATTAATATCGGTTACTGATAAAGTCCAACCTTTCTTATCACAAAAACGCTTATACATATTAAATATGTCGCCAGCAAAAAGAGCAGCTTCGTCTCCACCTGTACCAGCACGTACTTCCATTTGTACGTTTTTAGCATCTTCAGGATCTTTTGGTACAAGCAATAGCTTTATTTCTTCCTCTAATTTTGGCTGTAATATTTCATTATCGCTTAGCTCTTCACGAGCCATTTCTTTCATGTCAGGGTCATTTTCATTAGCAAGTATATCTTTGGCTTCTTTGATGGTAGTTAAGCAGGCTATATAACGTTTGCGAGCTTCCATAATATCTCCCAAATCTTTATATTCACGTGTAAGTTTTACATATCGTGCCTGATCATTTATAACATTAGGGTCTGTAATTAGTGTAGATACTTCTTCAAACCTTGCTTCTAAGCCATCGAGTTTATTTAATATGTTATTATTGTCTATCATATATTTTGTTATTGTCTTTTATTATTATTCGTTCTCTGCTGCAATAGGAATATTTTTTGTGTGCAGTAGTATCTTATTTACTTATCTGAGGTTGGGAAACCTATAAAAATGCTGATTAAAGCCTCTTTAGAGGAATTAAAATGTATCTTATATGCTGTTAAAGTAGTTTATACTGATGTAAAGAATTTCTTAAAATCTTCTAAGTTCTTTAAAGAGCATCTTTTATAGTCATATTTATTTCTTTTAATATTCAAATTCTCCAAACTCAGACTTTATAACAAGACTCTTTTGTCCCTCTTCTATATGTCCTACTATTTGCGCATCAATATTGAATGATTTGCTTATAGAAATAATATTTTCAGCTATTTCAGGGGTAACATATATCTCCATTCTGTGTCCCATGTTAAAGACTTGATACATTTCTTTCCATTCTGTACCACTACTTTCTTTTATAGCTTTGAATAGGGGAGGAATAGGGAACATATTGTCTTTTATTATCTTGCAATTATCATTTACAAAATGGAGAACCTTTGTCTGAGCACCACCTGTACAATGTACCATTCCATGAATCTCACTACGATATTTATCTAAGATTTGCTTTACTACAGGAGCATAAGTTCTTGTAGGAGAGAGTACTAACATACCAGCATTAAGAGGGCTGTTTTCTACAGGATCTAATAATTTATATTTCCCACTATACACTAATTCCTTTGGTACTGAATGATCATAACTCTCAGGATAATGTTTTGCAAGATATTTATTAAACATATCATGTCGCGCACTTGTTAACCCATTACTACCCATACCTCCGTTATATTCTTCTTCATACGTAGCTTTACCTGTAGAGCTAAGTCCTATTATAACATCTCCAGGACATATATTTGCATTATCTATTACATCAGAGCGTTTCATTCGGCAAGTAACAGTGGAGTCTACTATAATAGTACGCACTAAATCGCCAACATCAGCCGTTTCACCTCCTGTTGGATATATGCCAATACCCATTTTACGCATATTTGCTAAAAGATCGTCAGTACCTTTTATTATAGCAGCAATAACTTCACCCGGAACAAGCATCTTGTTACGTCCTATTGTAGATGATACGAGAATATTATTCACAGCACCCACACATAATAAGTCATCGGTATTCATAACAATGGCATCTTGAGCTATACCTTTCCATACGTTTATATTACCTGTCTCCTTCCAATACATGTAAGCTAAAGCCGATTTAGTTCCAGCGCCATCGGCATGCATGATGTTACAATACTCTGGATCACCCCCTAATATATCTGGAATAATTTTACAAAAGGCCTGTGGGTATAAACCTTTATCTATATTCTTTATAGCATTGTGTACATCTTCTTTTGTGGCACTTACACCACGCATCATATAACGATTACTCATATATTTTATTTGTGTTAATGATCTTTTGTAAATATTTTATTCTTTACTATTCCAAAAATCCCAACTGACAAAGGCTTGAAGTAAAAGCATTTCTAAACCGTTTTTTATAGTTGCACCATGTTCAGCTCCTTTTTTCATAAACAAGGTATGATCAGGGTTATAGATTAAGTCGTAAAGAAGAGTCTTATTGTTCATAGCATCATAAGGTAGCTTTGGATAGGTGTCCACTTTCGGATACATACCAAGTGGGGTACAGTTAATAATGACATTATAGAAACGTATTAATTCAGGTGTAACATCATCATACGAGATTTCACCTGAAGAAGGTGTTCTTGATACAAATAAAGTTTCTAACCCTAATGATTTTAACCCATAGTTAACAGCTTTGGCTGCTCCTCCAGTACCTAATATGAGAGCTTTTTTATGCCATTGTGTCATAAGAAGAGGAGAGATACTTCGTGTAAATCCTATCACATCACTATTAAATCCTTTTAGTATTGTTTTATTTCCTTTGTGAGTTATACGTATTACATTTACAGCTCCAATAGCTTTAGCTTCAGGACTTAATTCGTCTATATAAGGTATTACTTGTTCTTTATAAGGAATAGTAACATTAAGTCCTTTTAGTTCAGGATTGGTTGCTAAGATTTCATAGAGATTATCTATTGTAGGAATTTCGAAATTAATATACTTTGCATTAATCCCCTCATTTTTAAATTTCTCATTAAAATATCCTATAGAGAATGAGTGTCCTAAGGGGTAACCTATAAGTCCATATTTGTCCATACTTTCCTTATATAAAATGAATTATTTTTCTGCTAAATACATCGTACAGATACCAAAGGTAAGTCGATGGAAAGACGCCTTGTTAAAGCCTGCTTTTTTAAAGATATGCATCATTTCTTCTCCCTGTGGGAAGGCTTCTATAGTTTTATTTAAATATTCGTAAGCACTTTTGTCTTTTGAAATAATACGTCCATATAATGGTAAAATGGTATTTGAATAAATGTGAAAAAGCTGTTTTATAGGGAAAGATATTGGAGTAGTAAGTTCCACTATACTTAGATGACCTCCAGGTTTTAAAACACGAAAAATCTCTAATAAACCTTTATCTAAGCTCTGAAAATTGCGAATACCAAAAGCTGCTGTTACTGCATCAAAAGAATTGTCGCTAAAAGTAAGATTTAGACAATCCTCTTTTTGAAAAGAGATAATGTTAGAAAGACCTTCTTTTTCCACTTTTCCACGCCCAATATTCATCATACCTTCAGAGAGGTCAGCTCCTATGAGGTGTATCGGATTGAGCATTTTAGCTGCAAGAATAGCAAAATCGCCAGTACCCGTGGCTATATCTAAAATCTTTTGCGGATTATATGGTATTAGTTGCTTTATGGCCTTACGGCGCCATCTTTTGTCTATGTCCCATGATAGGTGATGATTTAGTTTATCATAGGTTGGGGCAATGTTATCAAACATTGTCTCTACCAGCTTAGATTTTTCACTATTACCTCCGTAAGGTTTTATTTTTTCTTGCTTATACACTATTATTTCCCTCTATACTTATAATTGTAGAAATCCCATAAGGTACAGATAAATACTGACCTTATGAGATCTTTTATATTTTACTTAAAAGTTGCTATTTGCTTTTAGCCAAGTAATCTTTTACATTTTCTTCTATGCGCCTTGCTATATCTCCAGTATATTCTTGTTTTTTAAAAGGTTCGCCAGTGATATGTTCATATAGCTCAATATATCTATTGCTGACGCTTTCAGCATATTCGTCACTTATATATGGCATTGTTTGACCTGGCTCGTTCATAAAATTATGATCAATAAGCCATTGCCGTACAAACTCTTTTGACAACTGTCGTTGAGGTTCGCCTTTTTTTAATTTTTCTTCATAGCCTTCTGCATAAAAATAACGACTCGAATCTGGAGTATGTACTTCATCAATAAGATAGCATTGACCATTACGTTTACCAAACTCATATTTAGTATCTACCAATATTAACCCATGCTTAGCTGCAATTTCTTGCCCACGAGCAAATATTTTCCTTGTCCATTCTTCTATTATGTTATAATCTTCTTCAGACACAATACCTTGAGCAATAATCTCTTCACGTGATATGTTCATATCGTGTCCTTCATCAGCCTTTGTTGTTGGCGTAATTATAGGTTCAGGGAAACGTTCGTTTTCGCGCATACCATCAGGGAGCTTAACTCCACATATTTCACGGCAGCCTTTTTGATATTCTCTCCAAGCCGATCCTGTTAGTATGGAGCGGATAATCATTTCTACACGAAAACCTTCACATTTTAATCCAACAGTAACCATAGGATCAGGAGTTGCAAGCTTCCAGTTTGGACAAATGTCCTTTGTTTGGTCAAGGAATTTTGATGCAATTTGATTTAATACTTGTCCTTTGAATGGTATTCCTTTAGGTAACACCACATCGAATGCTGATATACGATCAGTTGCAACCATTACAATGAGATCGTTATCAATGTCGTAAACATCACGAACTTTACCATGATAAACGCTTTTCTGTCCATCAAAATTGAAATTGGTTTGTGTTAATGCTTTCATTTCTGTGCAATTAATTATTTTTATATATCAATTAGGATTCTGTTTTACTGTTATTTCTTTCTTGTCATGTGCTTGATAAGCTTTTACTATGCGTGTTACGAGCTTGTGTCGTACTATATCTTTAGAATTAAGCTCTATAACACTGATACCTTCTGTATCACCAAGAATATTTAATGCCTCACAAAGACCACTTTTTTGTTTTTGTGGTAAATCGATCTGAGTAATGTCGCCTGTAATGATCATTTTTGAATTCCACCCCATTCTAGTAAGAAACATTCTTAATTGGGCAGAGGTAGTATTCTGTGCCTCGTCAAGTATAATGATAGCATCACTTAATGTCCTTCCGCGCATAAAAGCAAGCGGTGCTATTTGTATAATATGTTTACCTATCATGTCCTGAAGCTTAGCAGCTGGGATCATATCTTCTAGAGCATCATATAAAGGCTGTAAGTAGGGGTCTATTTTTTCTTTCATATCACCTGGAAGAAACCCTAACTTCTCTCCAGCTTCTACTGCTGGACGAGAGAGGATTACCTTTTTCACTGCCTTTTCTTTTAAAGCCTTTACTGCAAGTGCTATGCTTAGATAGGTTTTGCCTGTTCCTGCAGGACCTACGGCAAAGAGCATATCATTATTTTCAAAAGCATCTATTAAAGCTTGCTGATTAGCTGAGCGACTTTTTATGGGACGCCCCGTTACAGAATAGACTATAACATCTTTAATAGCATCAGATTTAACCTGTTTGCCTTTTATTATGTCAAGGATATCTTCTGATGTAAGCGTATTATATCTTATTATATGTTTACAAATGTTTTCGATACTTTCTTCTATCTTAGCTATTTCTTCCTCATCTCCAAGAACACGAATAACATTATCGCGTGCTATAATTCTTATTTTAGGAAAAAGCGACTTTATCATGAGTAGGTGCTCATTACCCACTCCATAAAAAGTAACAGGATCTATATCCTCAAGAATAATATGCTTCTCTATCAAACTTAATATAAACTTTAATGAAACAAAGGCAAAGTTACTATAAAATCCTTATACTCGCAAATATTTCTTAATTCTTAATATTCTTTTAATCAAATCTTGTTACCTTTGTAAATATGAAGAAAAAATCAGCAAAGATAAAGACTTGCGTTATTATAAGTTTTACTTGTTTTTTTTTAGGTTTAGTATTGATACGCTTAATTTTCCCATCTTTATCAAAGAAACATTATAGCAAATCAAATAATACTTATTATAATAACGGTATAAGTGTAAGTGCTAATATAGGGCATCAAAATCCACCGTTTTTTTTTAAAGCAGATGGCTCTTTAATAAGACATCATATAATAGGAGTGCCCGATTATGACACAAGTTTCCCTGATATGAATGACGTGCAATTACCTTCTGCAAAGAAGAAAGGAGTTAAACCTGTAGAAAACCGTTCGGAAGCAGAGCATCGTAAGCGAGAATTAGTCTTCATAGGATATAATCCTTATTATGAAGTGAAAAAACTTTATAATAGCATTCCTTATTTAGTACCAGATGCAGCTGTACTGTTGCAGGACATAGGTAGAAGTTTTATGGATTCGCTACAAATAAAAAATATTCCTATAAATAAAATTTTAGTAACATCTGTCTTACGTACTAAAGAGGATGTTATAAAGCTTAGGTCTTTTAATCGTAATGCTTCTGAGAATAGTTGTCATCAGTATGGTACCACTTTTGACATAGCTTATAATAAATATTATGCTATTACACGCTCAGTAAGAGATGATACTCTTAAATGGGTGCTTGCAGAGGTTCTTAATGATCTTCGTTCTAAAAATCGTTGTTATGTTAAGCATGAACGTCATCAAGGTTGTTTTCATATAACAGTGAGATGAAAAAAGTTGTGATTAAACTAAGCAAAGAATATAAGCTTATTATAGGGTAGTAGTATAGGTTAATAACTAAGTAACTAAAATAAAAAATATTTATTAAAAAAAATGATAAATATAAATGTTTAAAATAGGATCTTAAAGAATACAGGAAGTTTCTTTTTCTGGCAATAAAGACTATTTTATTTTTAGATATGTATAATTATGAAAAAATATTTTTAAAATTTTTACTTCTTTTCGAATATATACTTATTTTTTTATACCTTTGCGTTCTAAATTTTATAAAATTCATAAGCTTATGAGAGCAAAACTAATTTTAGGTGGAATACTATTGTTGTTATTTTCATCATGCTCAAATGATAATGTTCTACCATCATCTGTACCTAATGAAGATTCAAAGTCCTCAAAGACAGAGTTTGCAGCATTATTTAAATCTGATGACAAAGAAAGTCTTAAAAAAATTATCTTAGATACAGATCTACAAAAAGCAGCATTTACAAGAAGTGGTATTTCAAAAAACTATGTTTCTTTATTGGATGTAGTACAAAATGATGACCCTATTTTATCTGAATTTACAAAAAAAGAACAGAAATATATAAAAGAGAATCATCTTACGTACTATGACATATTTGACTACGAAGATTTTGTCCCTAACCAGAATTTTGCACGTTTACTAAATTCTAGAGGCGAAATTCAGGTAAAAGATTCTATTTATAAAATAACTCCTTATGGAACTCTTTCAACAAGTATTAATAACAGAGCTGAATTAGATATAGCAGCAAAGCAGCTTGAAAATGGAATTTTTGATAAAAACCATACAAACAATGTAAAGTTTAAATATTCATATAGCACTTTAAAAGAAGACGGGACTGTTACTCCAATAACAAGAACATCTATAGAAAATATTCCTTATAGCTCTTTTCCATCTTATAGAAGTGACAGTCACACTTTTGTAGGAAAAGTGTTAGGAGGTGTCTTTGGAGATCGTTCTGTTAAACATCATAATTTCATGAAAGGGTATCGAATAAAAGGATCTTTATATGATTATGACTATGGAGTTTATTCGGAAATCGGTGCATTTGTTGCATCACGGAAAAAACGTGGTGGCTTTTTTAAAAAGTTGAATGGCTGGAAGGGTACAAGAGCTGAAGAATTGACAATAATATATAGAGGTATTGTATTAGAATTAGATTTGAAAACACCTCAAATAAACTTTCCTAAAACTCCAACGATTTTTAATGATAACACAAGGTTGGATATAGCTGGATTAGAAAAAGCTGTACCTTGCATTGATATTTGCGGAATTGAAATAACCGATCAGCAGATAATGAAATTAGGCGGACAAGGACTGAAACAAGGTTTAAAAATGTTAAATAACATGGTTAATGAAAATATAAATCCCAATATTAGGGCTGTCCGTTTTTTTACTCCTAATAAAGTTTATATTGTTATCCTAGACAATCAGATAAACGAATATAATGTGGAACAAGTACGTAAAGTTTTTGATTCCCAGGTGAAATTTTTTATATCTTCTAGTATGATAAGCAATCCGCTTTCATTTAAGGCTCTTACTGATTTTATATCAGGTTTAAGAAGTCTTCCTATAAAACGAATGAAAGCAGGTCAAGTTATCTTAGCAGGAAAAATAAATGGAACTTGGGGTGGTATGAAAATATCTAAAAAATAATATAATATGAAGAATTTTTTTACATTACTTATGATGCTATGCTTTTCTTGTATGGCATTTGCTCAAAAGAGAACAGTTCAAATAGAAGCAGGTTTTACATATCCGATAGGATTAGAAAAAGATGGAAATACAGAAAGCCATTTAGGTCTTTATGTGAATGGTATATATAATTTTTCAAACAGTCCACTGAGTGCGAAACTTAGAATCAGTTTTGATAATTATACTGTGGTAATGAATGAATATAACAATTCGGCTGACGATGGAAGATCTTTAGTTGTATTACCATCTATAAACTATAATTTCCCGAAATCATCAAAAGTGGAATTTTATGCAGGTTTAGGTGCAGGAATTACTATTGATAATATGAATAGAGGGGTATTTAATGAAGGTAGAAAATGCTGTGCTGTGGTTGCACCTCAATTAGGAGTGAACATAATAAAACATTTTAACATTTCTGCTCAATATAACATTACACGTAAAGACTTTTCAAGGTTGATGATAGGTATAGGATATATTTTTTAGATTATCTTTATACAACATAAGAGGGTGTACCTTTTTGGTACACCCTCTTATGTTTATAGATTTATAAGTAATAATAAAATATATTAGCCTGTTTACAACTAAGTGAACTGCAGTTATAATATAGCTATTTAAGAAGATATATATTAACTGCTTATTTAGTGATTATTTTTTAATGTTTATATGCACTTGTAGTGATATCATAGATAATATTAGCGAAATAAAAAAAATAATTTCTATACTTGTTTATAAACAGCATACTCTATGTGTGTAACAAAGAATGTATAAAAAAAGAGTACTAATTTAAGATTAATACTCTTTTCATGTGGGTAGTGATGGATTCGAACCACCGAAGCAAGAAGCAGCAGATTTACAGTCTGCCCCATTTGGCCACTCTGGAAACTACCCTGTAAGTGGGCGTTGACGGATTCGAACCGCCGACCCTCTGCTTGTAAGGCAGATGCTCTAAACCAACTGAGCTAAACGCCCAAAGCGTTGTTCCTCTAAAACGCTTGCAAAGGTAATAAAAAAAATATACACACCAAAGTTTTTATATATAAAAAATAGACTTCTTGAAAAAATAGCAAAGTTTTAAGTAAAGACTGTTATATAGCATGATAGGAAGAATGGTAATAGAATAAATTAAATTGTAAATTGTGCCATTTATTTTTATTTAGAAAAATATTCTGAACTTTTTTCTTTCTTGCTATATTAATGTACGTCACGTACACTATTAGTGTAGCGTATATACACCATAAGTGTACATCACGTACAGTAGTAGTGTATGTGATGTACACTTATTAATAGAATTATTTTAATAAGATGAAAACTAATGTAATTAGAATATTATGTATAAACGTATTAACTGAGATTAAGATAATCCTGAAGTTTATTTTATATGGTTGTTTCTTGTGGATTTGTCTTTTCTCGTTCGTTTTCCCATACCTTATATAGTTTTATAAGATTGTTAAGCCCTAAAGCTTTCATATCGGTATTATATATAACATCTAAACATAGGTCGAGTAACTCATTATTATTACCTTGCTCTGTTTCTAAGAGACTACGAACGTTTAGTTTAAGACGGTTTAGAGTATCTTCATCTACTATGCCTGTTGAGCCTATTAAGTCTTTAAAAAGAGCATACTTTTCTATTACTTCAAGGTGAGTATCTTTTATTATGATACTTCTTGTTCCACTTAAATTTGCCTGAATTTTATGCATAACTTTGTTTTATTAGTTAAGGTAAATATTTTATAATATATTTTTTTACGTAATTAGATTTATTATAATAACAGGTATGTTAAGACTTCTTTCATTATCTGATTTCTAATAGTAGCATCTTTTATACAGTCTAAAGGAAAAGCCATAATAAAGGTACGGTAATCATTTCCTTTATAAGCTACAGCAGCATAATTACCATCTGCGTACATCATAAAAGGTTTAGACTGATTATTAGCTGGCATAATATTGTCAGGATTATAAGCTCCATAGTGATAGGCATTAATAGTACGATATATGTCAAACTTTTTCCCAAAGCCATTTATCAAAGAAGAGCTATTATTAAGGTTGCTACCTGCAAATGTTATTTTCAGATTATGAGATAACCAACTTTTTTCTTCTTCAGTTTTCATATCTGACGAAATGTAAGCACCATTTACAAAAATTCTGCCATTATGTTGTAGATAATTACTTATTTGATGTTGCATTTCTGGAGTAAAGGTTTTATAATATAATAGACTGTACCCATCATCTTTTTCAAGACCAAGTGCAAAATCTATAGCATCATAGTTAATAAGGCGTACTCTATCTTTTTCTACAGCTCTTTTTGAGCAGCTCACAATATTATATTTACCTACAGAAGCTATTGCTTCTGCATGTGTGCGAACATAGTCGAAATCATTACCAGCAATAATATTACCCACTAACTCTTCTCCGCCAAATCCTAAGGCATTTGCTCCTTCTTGACCTAAATATTTAGTATTAAAAACAGTTTGCTGCCCACTCCAGCCTATAGTTTTACCATAAGTAATGCCTGGATCACTCTTTATATCAAACCCCTGTGCATCTGTAGAGTCGATAACAGCAGGCGATGATAAGCGATTGAAGCCATTTATAATAAGTATTGTTTTGTCGGCATTAGGATTATAGTAGGTAGATAACACTTCTGTAGGAAAACTTTCCCCTCCACTATTACAAGCAGTTATACGAAAATGATAAATCTTATAAGGTTGTAATTCTACATCATAATAAGTATTTTTTATATTAATACCATTGTTAAAATCTCCTTTACCAACTGCCGTATATATATTATAAGAGGTTGGGGTAGAGGTAGGTTCACAAGGGTCTTTAACAATGTTCCACTGTAACCGTACTTTCTTCTTATTGATAAATTTTATGCGAAATAAAGAGGGGGTAAGTGGTTGTACAGTGTAAGATGTATTATGCATCATAGCCTCATACCGTAGTATAGTCTTATAAATAGATCGAGCTATGATAAATTTAAAATTAGGATCTTGTCCTAATCTCATATCATTAAAGTTTTGGTGTGATAACGTTTCAAGGATCATTGATGGCACTTTAGGTAAACGTGTTTCGCTATAATTGCGATCGTATATGTAACGTGTATTCCAATTGATATGTAACGACTGGTCTATATCCTTCTTTATGTTATATATCATCTCTTCTGCAAGTGTTTTTGATACGCTGCGAGCCAGACTCTTACCTATATACTTATCGCCTTCTTGTGTTGTACATATTCCTAAAGAGCCTACATAGTTACCTTTAGGAGCAGTACCGGCATCGCTATGAATAGCTAAAGACAAATCGATAGGTACTTTTTCTCCTTCACCAGGTATATAAGATGATCCAGCAGCTAACCAGTTAGTCATTAGAGATCGTACATTTATATCATCTTTATAATCGTTCTTTCCATTACTTTTGCTAACAATTTCCCATGGTGCACCTGCCCATTGTGCATAATAGCGAGCTCCTTCTAAACATCTTGGTAAACCGCTTGTCTTACCTTCACGCTCTATATTACCCATGCCTCCACCAAAGCGTACAGCGTCAGCTGTAACTATGCCATGATGTGAACTATGATTTGTAAGTACTACAGAATTGAGCATACTACTGCCTGCATCAAAATTAAAAGTGCCTAAGTAGACCCACGTGCCTCCTCCCATTTTTTGATTCACTTTGAAGTGAGTTTCTTCTCCTTTATGGAACACTATATATTCGGCATCATCTATACTTTTTTTGTGTGTTTGATAGCTTACATAAACAGCATATTGCCCTGCTTCTTTAAAAGTAGGCTGATATACAATAGAACTTAGTTTGCTATTGCGCTTGCGAGCTTTTGCCTTTCTGGCTGTGCCAGCTTTAAAAGGATTTTCGCCATCTTGATAATTACCTTCATGAAAAGCGAAGCCACATTTAGAACAATCTTCCCATTTTTTTTTACCATTAATCTCATGATAACCTCCTTCTGGACTATCATTATCAACAATTACTTCATTTATTTGCCAATCGCGCTCACGAGGTGTAAATACTACAGCTCCTGCATTTTGAAGCATTGGTAAGAGATATGGTACAACTATAGTAGGTGTGAACAAATCCTCTGTAGTAGAAAAAAGTATAGGGCGTTGCCATCTCCATTTGCTTTTTTCAATATCGTAATATCTTCCGTGCGAAGCCCATACAGCAATATGCCTGTTAGCTAAGCCATTAGATATAATATTAGGTTTAGATATATTTTCTACCCATGGAGCACCTTTATATTCGTATTTCCCCCAAATAGTGTCATTTTGAGCTTTCGAAAAAATACTTATTAAGGTAATAAACAAGGAAAACAGAAGTTTTTTATTCATATACTAAATGTCTCCAACTGTAAATTTTTCGGGATTTTTGCCTTTGAAATTTTTAAAGTATTGTTTTATTTCTTTCATTTGTTCGTCAATATTCCCATTAGGTATAATCATCTTATTGCAATAAATTGTTTTTGATTGGTAATCTAAAGCATATAAAATAATAGGAATATTAGCTTTAAGAGCAATATAATAGAATCCTTTTTTCCACTCTGCATTTATAGAGCGCGTTCCCTCGGGCGTGATACATAATTGGAAATTAGGCGTATGGCTGGCTAAAGAAGCAAGTTGATCTGTCATGCTGCAATGCTTGTTACGCCATACAGGAATACCTCCCATTTTCTTAAAGATTATTCCTAAGGGACCAACAAACCATTCTTTTTTCATTAAGAAATTGCTTTTTAAGCCTTCAGAGCAAGCAAATAGTTTACCAATAATAAAATCCCAGTTGCTTGTATGTGGAGCTAAGCATATAATACACTTCTTTGGCTGTGGAATGCTAACTAACTTCTTCCAACCTAATAGTTTATATAATATAAATCGCGATAACATTAATAAAGCTAAGTATTTTAATAAAGATTGTTTATGTGATCTATAATTTCGTTAGTTTCTTTATTTAGTTTTTCTTTTAAATCTTTGAAATATAATTTTACAGGCATACCAGGTTCTATATGAGATATGCGGCGAATATAGTTATCACGAATAGTAACTATAGAAGATAATAAAGCATTTATTTCTTCGGAATTGCTGTTAGTACCATAAAGTGAAGCTGCCATACATTCAGCAAATAAATCACTTGTTATGTAGTTAATAATACGTTTTAAATCTCTTTTATTACTCATAATTTTACCCTTTCTTTATAAAAAACTATGCCAAAGATAAGCAAAAATTACAATAAAGTGCATAATTTGCAAGAAAAAACCTCTTAATTTTATTTTTTAGTAGTTCTTAAAATAATTTTAAAAGCAAATAATGAAAAGTAATATTATGAAATAATATTTGTAAAAAATCTGCTTTGTCTTTAATAATCACAGAAAAAACAGTACTTTTGCACAAGAAAGAAATTTTTAAAATCCAAATTTAAAATAAATCATTTATGGAAATTAGTGCATTGCAAAAGGAAAGAGCAAACTATCAGCCAAAGTTACCAATTGCTTTACAAGGTGCAGTAAAAGTAAAAGAAGGAGCTTTAACACAAAGTGTAGACAATCAGGAAGACATTAAGAAATTGTTTCCTAACACTTATGGTATGCCCCTTGTAGAGTTTGAACCAGCTACAGAATTTAATAATGCCAAAATGAATGTAGGCGTAATATTATCTGGTGGTCAGGCTCCTGGTGGTCATAATGTCATATCAGGTCTTTTTGATGAGATTAAAAAGCTAAATCCAGAAAATCGTCTTTTTGGCTTTTTAATGGGTCCTGGAGGCTTAGTAGACCATAAATACTTGGAAATAACAGCAGAAAACCTGCAAGCATATCGTAATACAGGTGGTTTTGATATGATAGGTTCTGGGCGTACTAAATTAGAAAAGGAAGAGCAATTTGAGAAAGGATTGGAGATTATCCGTAAGTTAGATATAAAAGCTATAGTAATAATAGGTGGTGATGACTCTAACACTAATGCTTGTGTTCTTGCAGAATATTATGCAGCAAAGAAATATGGAGTACAAGTAATTGGTTGTCCTAAAACAATTGATGGCGATTTGAAAAATGATCAGATCGAAACTTCTTTTGGGTTTGACACAGCTACAAAGACTTATTCTGAGCTAATTGGTAATATTGAGCGTGATTGTAATTCTGCACGTAAATATTGGCATTTTATAAAATTAATGGGACGTTCTGCATCGCATATCGCATTGGAGTGTGCGTTACAGACACAACCTAACATCTGCCTTATATCAGAAGAGGTTGAAGCTAAGGACATGTCTTTAAATGCTATAGTAGAAGATATAGCAAAAACTGTAGCTTATCGTGCTAATCAGGGGAATAACTTTGGAGTAGTACTTATCCCAGAGGGTTTGATAGAGTTTATACCTTCTATAGGGCGTTTGATACAAGAATTAAATGACTTACTTGCTGCACACGGAGATGAATACTTAAATCTTGATAAGGTGGCACAGCGTGAATATATCTTAGCACACTTATCATCTGAAAATAAGTCTACATTTGAAACTTTACCAGAAGGGGTTGCACGCCAGTTATCATTAGATCGTGATCCTCATGGAAATGTACAAGTTTCATTGATAGAAACGGAAAAATTGATATCAGAGATGGTAGGAGTAAAGCTTGAACAGTGGAAAAAAGAAGGTAAATATAATGGTAAGTTCTCTCCACTTCACCATTTCTTTGGTTATGAAGGTCGTTGCGCTGCTCCTTCTAATTTTGATGCAGATTATTGTTATGCATTAGGTTCTTCTGCCGCACAACTTATTGCTAATGGTAAAACTGGCTATATGGCTATAGTTAAGAATACCATTGCAGGAACAGATAAGTGGCTTGCAGGAGGTGTGCCTATAACAATGATGATGAATATGGAGAAACGTAATGGTGAGATGAAACCTGTAATACGCAAAGCTCTTGTAGAGCTTAATGGGGCTCCTTTCAAAGCTTTTGTAGCACAACGTGAAAAATGGGCTAAAGAAACTTGTTATGTTTACCCTGGTCCTATACAGTATTGGGGTGCTTCGTCTGTTTGTGATATAACAACAAAGACTTTATTTCTTGAGCAAAATAAGTAATAAGCATATATAATTAAAGAAGAATAGGGTAAGGGTAGCTTGTTTATTCTATTCTTCTTTTTTTTATTTTAGTAATTCTACGTTTACATGTTTTAGTAAGAAAAAACATCAAATAGAAACATATATAATTAAAATCATATAATGGCAAAAGAAGCATCTTTTTTTTTTCGCCGATTAAAGTATTTTCTAAAATCTCGTTCTTTATTAGAGAAATGGTGTTTTGGAATAATAATATGTGTGCTTTACTGTACCTTTATATATGTTTACATAGTATCTCCTACAGGATTTCGTTGGCGAGCTATATATGGCGAGCCTAATTACCCTAAAGGATATAATATACATGGTATTGATATTAGTAGATATCAGGGTAATATTAATTGGAATCGTTTACATAATGCTCTTATAGATACATATCCTGTTCGTTTTATCTTTATAAAATCAACAGAGGGTGATAGCTATATGGATCCTAATTTTAGATCTAATTTTTTTGAAGCAAAAGAAAATGGTTTTTTGCGTGGAGTATATCATTATTGGAGTAATAATGTTCAGCCTCGTAGGCAGGCTTATTTTTTCTTAGCAATGGTAAAACTTCTACCTGGTGATTTCCCTCCCATATTAGATGTTGAAAATAAGCCTAAAGATATGACAATACAAGATTTTCAGCAAAACATTCTAACATGGTTACATATAGTAGAAGATAGATATCATGTAAAACCTATTTTATATACTTATTATAAGTTTAAACAACAATACCTTAGTGATCAGCGTTTTGATGATTACCCTTATTGGATAGCTCATTATTATGTTAGTCAAATGGAGTATAAAGGAGAATGGAAAATATGGCAGCATACTGATGCAGGCAGGTTACCAGGTATAAAAGGATATGTGGATTTAGATATTTATAATGGAAGTTATTATGATATGCAACAAATGTTAATACCTGAGTATTCTTCTACAGATTCTTCTGAAATATCAGACAGCACCAATTATCCTTAACACTGCGTTCTGTTTCGACAAGTTTTAAGCTGTTAGCTTTTTCCTTTAAAAGGTTAGCATCATCTTCATAGAAACCACTTAATATAACCTTACCTCCACATTTTAAGATATTAGAAAAAGCACTTAAATCTTCCATTAAAATATTACGATTGATATTAGCGAGAACTAAATCGAACAAACCATCTATTTTTGAAAGTATTTTTTTATCTCCCTTGTGTACATTTATTTTTACATCATTTATCTCAGCATTATGTATAGCATTTTTCACACTCCACTCATCAATATCATATCCAAACACTTCTGTCGCTCCACATTTTGCACTTATTATTCCCAATATTCCTGTTCCGCAGCCACAATCAAGCACACGCTTATCTTTTAAATTTAGGTCAATAAGTTTTTCTACAATCATTTGTGTTGTTTCGTGATTACCTGTTCCAAATGCTTGCTTAGCATCTATATAAATATTAATAGGAAATTTTTCTTTAACTTGCCATTTTTGTGGGATGTTTGTAGTATTAAAGCAAGAAATAATGCATTTATTTTTTATTACAATTGGTTCGAAACCATTATTTTCCCATACTTCGTTCCAATCTTTATCTTCAACATCTTTTACATCAATGCTTATGTTTGTTTCTTCTAAAGGGAAAGTAGATAGAGCTTTCTTTAGTCTGTCTTCATCATAATATTCCTTCTGACAATAACCTATCAATAAGTTACTCTCATCAGTAAAAGATTCAAAACCACAGTCCCCAGCAATAGCTGTAACTAAATCACGAGTAGTCTGATTATCAGGATATATTGTAAAAATAGCTTGAATGTATTTCATTGTTTGTTAATTATATACTGCAAATATATAAAAAATAGGTAGAAACATATCATAGATTGAGAAAAATAAGTATATTTGCATAAGTTTAAAACAGATTATTGCTATATAAAACAACAACAAATAAAATAAGATATTTATAAAAATAGTACTAACAGAATAAAAATAAGGAGGGAATAAGATGAGAAAGAATATAATTATCTTAGCAATTATGAGCTTTATGCCTATATTTGCTGTGGCTCAAGATGATATGTATATTTATAAACAGAATGATGTAGATAAATATAATAAATCTATAAAAGAATATTCAGCTTATTATAGTGGTATTGATAAAAGCAATGAAGATTATAATCGTCATGGCAAATTAAGAAAAACTTTCAATGTTATAGGTCAAGACTCTTTGGGTAATGATATTATCCAATATATAAGAAATGGGAGAACAGGTCGAAGTGTAGTAGTAGATACACTATATGGCGATTATATGCGCAATTTTAATTATGATAATGATGATTTTGCTTATAGTCGTCGTATGAGCCGTTTTGATGATTATTATGGTAGCTATTATGATCCATGGTTAGATATAGATTATTATGATCCTTTCTATTATGATGTTCGTTGGAGATATAATAGTCCTTTCCGTCGTGGTTGGTATGATCCTTGGTATAACACTTATTATACGCGTTGGTATAACTCACCTTATATTTATGATGGCTGGTATGACCCTTATTATGGTTATTATAGATGGGGTGGAGTATATCCTTACTATGGCTATGGCAGTGGATACTATTATGGCATTCCTTATTATAGTGGTTTCTATACTTATAAAGGTCATACAGGTACTGCTAATCATTGGGGAGGTAGAAGGAGTTATAATCAAACTATTCGTAACTATGATAATAGCAATGTTCGTACCTTTAGTAATGAACAACGCTCATTTGGTGATAGGTATAGAACCTTCAATGAGAATTTTGGAGGAAATCGTGGAAACTTTGAAAGCTCACGTCCAAACTATTCATTTCCTTCTTCGCAACCTCAGAGTGGAACGTTTAACGGAGGAAGTTTTGGAGGCTCAGGTAATGGCAGCTTTAATAGAGGAAACAACTTTGGTGGCCATCGATAAAGGCTATCATATAGTGTAAATAACTTTTTATTAATAGCATTTTATTATTCAATAAGAAAATGTTATATTTTATGTGGAAAATATTTGTTAAATTGTAAATTGAGAGCAGTATGAAAAAAAAATATTATTTATTTGCTGTAACTTTATTGGCAGCAATGTCTATGAAAGCACAAGAAACTTATCAAAACGCCAGGCTTATAACTCAAGACCTTAATGGAACTGCTCGCTATGTCGGTATGGGTGGCGCTCTTGAGGCTCTTGGCGCAGATATTTCTACCATAAGTAGTAATCCTGCTGGTATAGGTGTTTTTCGTAGTAGCAAAATAAGTATGAGCACAGGTTTTATAGTACAAGAAAACTATAAAGATTTTTATGATAATAAGAATGTTCATGCCAGCTTTGACCAGATAGGAGGAGTATTCTCTATCCGAACAGGTGGAAGATCTTTCCTTAATTTTGGTTTTAATTATCATAAAGGGCGTAATTTTAATTATGTATTAAATGCTGCTAACGAGCTTAAAGAAGCTTCGCTTAACAAACAGTCTTTTGCCAAAGGAATGTTAGGTAGTGAAGATGAAGGGGGCTTTTCTGTAGGTGCAAGCAACAATGGCGTTTATAATGGATATATAAATGGCAATTCCGATAAACAAGCATTAACTTTTGATCAGCTTGACTACTTAAATTACAATACTATAATAACCGATAAAACTGATGGTAAGTTTTATGACTATAGAGGGAAGTCATTCGACTTTTATCGTGATAATGTAGGTTATACGAGCAATTATGATTTTAATATTAGTGGGAACATTAATGATCGCCTATATTGGGGTATAACATTAGGGGTAAAAGGTGTTCATTATAAAGGGTATAATGAATATAAGGAAGAGCTTATTGATGGGAATAGTAATATTTCTTATAATAATAAGAAGACAATAACTGGCTCTGGGTTTGATGCAAGTGTTGGTATTATTGTACGTCCTATAGATGAATCTCCTTTCCGTGTAGGAGCATATATAAAGACACCTACTCGGTATGATTTGACAGTAGGTAACTATACTGAGGTAAATACTAATAATTCACGTGCAGTAAATAAAACTTATTCTATTAATAATTCTTATTCTTTTAAGTTATTCAGCCCATGGAAGTTTGGTGTATCTCTTGGGCATACCATTGGTAACTATATGGCTCTTGGTGCTACTTATGAGTATGAGGATTATTCAACTATAGATACTCGTATTAATAATGGAGGGTATTATGACTGGTATTATAATGAATTTGTAGAAACTTCTGTTCCTGATGGTAAAATGAATAATCATACTAAACGCACTCTTAAAGGTGTAAGTACCTTAAAGTTTGGTGCAGAATTTAGACCTACAGGAATTGTAGCTATACGTTTAGGTTATAATTATTTGACATCTGCATATAGAAACAATGGGCAGAAAGATCCTACATTAGCATCTTTGGGCAATAGTTATTCTTCTGAAGCAGACTTTACTAATTGGAAGGATATTAATCGTTTCACTTTTGGCTTAGGCTTTAAAATAAAGAAATTTAATATAGATCTTGCTTATCAATATAGTTTGCAAAAAGGAAACTTTTATCCTTTTTCTAATATAGAAAAATCTAATGTTATTGCACCAACAGAAGTAGCTAATAATCGTAGCCAGCTATTATTAACTTTGAGTTATCATTTATAAGATAAATTGCATAATTACAAGATTACAACATATTTAGACATCTCAAATAAAATAAACAGATTTCTATTATAGTTGTTTTCTTGTTTTTATATGTAAGGTTACATAATAAAGCTGATGCTTTTGTGTGCTATAAAGATAAGAGATAAATTATATTTCCTTGTAAGCAAGATAATATCTAAAAACAGATAATTTTATAGTAAGTATTTAGATATGATACACATATCTTTCAGAATAATGCTTACGCTTTATAAAACAGTTTGAACTTATTATTATAGTAGCTTTTATTATATAAAAAATATGTAACTTTACTCTTATAACATATAAGGTAAATAAATAACAGTTATGTCGAAGAATGTAAAAAAAATAGGGTTAATAGCAATTATTTTAGGCTTACTTTGTTTTATTGTCCATATATTGCTTAATTATCATGGTAATAGTTTTCTATTTGTAGGAATAATTCTTATATTTGTTGGTACATTTTCTTATGTAAAAGGGTGGAAAGGTTAATGGTATATTATATATAATAGTTTCATAAAAAGAAAATATTATATCAATAAATGATAAAACTTACATAATAATCTGTTTATATATTTTATTACTCTCTTATATTTCAGACTGTTTATTATTATTTTTTATTTCAGTCTTTATTTTAAGTTCTTCTAATTTCCTTTTATGAAGTTGCTCTATAAGTATATCTAAGCTATTAATAAGTTCCTCAATATCATTGGTTTGAAATTTATCTGAAGATAATTTATCTATCATGCAATGAGGAATATTTTTAGCTTTCTCCTCAAGCTCCTTACCTTTTTTTGTTAGAAAGATAAAAGTCTCTCTTCCATCTTTTTTTCCTTTTCTGCGATTTACAAATCCTTCTTCTTTCATTCTTTTAAGTAATGGTGTCATTGTATTAGAATCTAGTTCTAACCGATGCGATATCTCCATGACTTTTTGACAGTCTTTTTCCCATAACACCATCATAACAAGATATTGTGGATAGGTAAGTCCTATTTCATCTAATAAAGAATAGTATGCTTGAGTAATTAGACGACTTGCAGTATATAGTCTGAAACAGAGTTGGTTTTTTAATTTAAGAAGTTCGTATGCCATTATATTTGTTTTATTATTATTTAAATATAGATAAAAAATATGAGTAATTGCTGTTAGAGAACATATATCATTTGATTAATATACATTGATGTTTTATTTTATTTTTCTCAATATAAAAGTTTCTAAAGTAACATCACTCTTTTGTTGTAATCATGCTAACTTGACAACTTCTAATATAATCTTACAGTATGTCATGCCTAAATATAAAACAATGATAAATATAGTTTTAACTTTTATAGTAAATGAAAATTTATCTCATATCTACTATTTCTGCCTTTGGATATAATTTTTTATTAAATTTAAAAATAGCATCATTGAGTTTCTTTGTTTTAATACGTATTATTTTAATAATAGTCCATTTTCCTCCTTTACGCATTTTTACTTGTTTTAGCTGATTTGACATACTTAAAGTTATATATGCTTCAGACACGCTACGCTTCTTATTTTGAGCTAGCATATGTATTACTTTTTGATTACCAGTTATAGTCATAGATAGCATATAACCATTTTTATATATATTGATAAAGCTATATGGGTTTATTGATAATCGTTGAGCTTCTGTAGGATTAAAAACGCTTACCTCATTTGTTGATTTTGTGTAAGCCCATTGTGTTTTACCATCAAACCATACTGAAACTAATGGCGTTATAGCCATAAACTTGTTACCTTTTATAGCTAAATTGCCAGATGTACCTCCTCCTATATCTGATTTTGATATAGAAAAGTACACTTGTAAACCTTCTTTATTATTTATGATAGCAGTGGCCTTATCTAAGCATATCTTTGCTTGTTTAGAATTTTGTGAATATAGCCCACTACTAAACATTAGTATAACAAAAAGAAAAAAGCATCTTATAATTTTCATTGTATTTTTATTAAAAAGTTTGATATTGTTTTTATATAATATATTATTTTATTTAATAAGTTAATGATGACGTAATGTTGTCAGTAATGCTTCTAATGAATTTTCATCACTAATAAGAACTTCTCGTGGTTTAGATCCTTGTGCAGCTCCCACTATGCCAGCACTTTCCAATTGATCCATTAAGCGTCCTGCTCTATTATATCCTATAGAGAAGCGGCGCTGTATCATACTGGTAGAACCTTGCTGGGTTACAACTATAGTACGTGCAGCATCTTCAAAAAGAGGATCAACATTATTTGTATCCAATCCTTCTGCGTTACTATTATCATCTTCTGATATAGGTTCAGGTATTTCGAGAGGGTGTATAGGACCAGGCTGATTAGCTATAAATTTGTTGACTTTATCTACTTCTATTGTATCAACAAAAGCACATTGTACACGAACAGGTTCCCCACCATTAAGATAGAGCATATCTCCTCTACCTACTAATTGTTGAGCACCTGGACGATCAAGAATAGTACGCGAGTCGATCATTGAACCTACTCGGAAAGCTATTCGTCCAGGAAAATTAGCTTTGATATTACCTGTTATAATTGTTGCTGTAGGACGTTGAGTTGCTATAATCATATGAATACCAACGGCACGAGCTAATTGTGCGATACGTGTAATAGGCATTTCTATCTCACGACCAGATGTTAATATAAGATCTCCAAACTCATCAATAATAACTACTATATATGGCATAAATTTATGCCCTTCTTCTGGATTTAGATGATGATTTAAAAACTTATTGTTATATTCCTTTAAGTTTCTAGCTCCTGCAGCTTTAAGCATATCATAGCGCTCATCCATAAGAACACAAAGACCTTTTAATGTTTTTACGACCTTTTTTACATCAGTAATAATAGGCTCGTCTTCATTTTCATCAATGGCTGCCATAAAAGATTTAGCGATAGGTGAATAAACACTAAATTCAACTTTCTTAGGGTCAACAAGAACTATTTTTAACTCGTTTGGATGCTTCTTATATAACAATGAAGTTATAATAGCATTTAAGCCAACCGACTTACCTTGTCCGGTAGCACCTGCTACTAAAAGATGAGGAATTTTTGCAAGATCTACCATGAAAACATCATTGGTAATAGTTCTTCCTAAAGCTATTGGCAGATCCATGTTCGACTCTTGAAATTTCTTAGAATTTAATATAGAGAACATTGAAACGATGCTTGGCTTAGCATTCGGCACCTCTATACCAATAGTCCCCTTACCTGGCATAGGCGCTATAATACGAATACCAATAGCAGCTAAGCTAAGTGCTATATCATCTTCTAAATTTTTAATTTTAGATATTCGTATACCTTGAGCTGGAGTAATTTCATATAATGTAATGGTTGGACCTACTGTTGCACGTATACTTCTAATCTGTACACCAAAATCATTTAAAACCTTAATAATCCTATTTTTATTTGCTTCTAACTCGTCTTTACCAACATAGTTTATATGCGTGTCAGAATCATATTCCTTAAGTAGATTTAGGGTAGGATATTTCCATTTAGTAAATGGTTCGCGAGGATTTATAGGAGTATTTATATCTGTAGAGTTTGCTACTATCGGGCTATTAGCTTTTTCTTCTGCCTTGGCAATTTTTACTTCTAATCCAATATCACCTCTTACATTTTCTTTGTTTATAGGTTTTTTGATTATACTTTCAGAAATATTTCCTTGAGCAGCTGTATTAGGTATAGTAAGCTCAACATACTCTTTTTTATTAGTATCAGTAGAGTCATTACAATATATTTCTTCATTAGAAAGAGGGGAGTCGTTTATAAGAGTTTCTTCCGTATTAGAAATAGTTCCCTTATCTTTGTTTACTACAGTAAATTTAACCTTATCACGTAAATAACCAATAGGATTAATAATCCTTCTTATAACAGTGATAGTTTCAGATGTAAGATAAGTAAGAAATGCTACTAAAACTATTACCAAAAGAACGATTAATCCGGGAGTTCCTACAAAATTTTCTATAAAGTGAACACTATAAGCTCCATGATCACCTCCTGGGTTAAATATCTGATTATTCATTAATGGCGTAAGAAATTTGGCAAAAGTAATAGATAACCAAATCATGCAAAGAGCCATACCTAAAAACCATTTCCAAAGATTTACGTTTTTATATGCTCCTATCATTTTTACGCCACATAAGGTTATAAATGCGGGTATAAAGAAAGCAGGTATACCAAAGCACCTTGATATGAAAAAGTAAGATATCATTGCGCCTAAGGATCCACATATATTTTGAAACTCTTGTCCTGTATTTTTTAGCTCTCCTGGACGAAGATCTGTTACAAGGCTTTGATCTGCCTGACCTGTAGAAAAATAGCTGAAGAATGCAAAACAAATATAAATGGCTAGTAAAACAAGCAACAATCCTATTATAAGCCCTGTTTTATCGTTAAAAATACTCTTTACCCCTAAAGCTTCTATAAAAGTCTTTGATGTACGTTCTGTCTTCTTTCTTACCATTCCATTTTCTATATTTTATCCTTGCAAAATTAATAATTTAGAGCCATATACATCTATGTTCTCGTAGTTTTTTTTTAAATTTGCACACAGAAAGCGTATAAAAATGAGATCTATTATTTATAGTAATTTTGATAAGAAAAAAATAAACAACCTTCCACGGGTTATATTTCCTGGTAAAATACAAGTTATAGAAACAGCTGATGCTGCTTCTGTCGCAGTAAACTATCTACTACAAAAAAAGATTCTTGGTATTGATACCGAGACTCGTCCATCATTTAAAAAAGGTAGAAGTCATAAGGTTGCTTTGTTACAAGTATCTACTCATAAAGAATGCTTTCTTTTTCGATTGAACATTATAGGCATGACAGATAGCATTATTAGTTTGTTAGAAGATATTACTATTCCTAAGGTAGGCATATCTTTACATGATGATTTTCATATGCTACACAAAAGGATAAGTTTTAATCCTGGCTATTTTATTGATTTACAAGATTGTGTAAAAGATATTGGAATAAATGATTTAAGTTTGCAAAAGATATATGCTAATATATTTGGGAAAAAGATAGTAAAGCGTGAACAATTAACCAATTGGGAGAATATTGAGCTAACTGATAAGCAAAAACAATATGCATCAATAGATGCATGGGCTTGCATTAATCTTTATGAAAGAATAAAAGAGCTAAAGCAAACAGGTGATTACAATCTTATAAAAAATGATATAATATGTTCTGACTTACAAAAAGAAAAGTTAGAAGATAAAAAATAATAAGAGCAAACTAAAAATAAGTATGTATAAAAAGGTTTACTTAAAAAAAGGTAAAGAGGATAGTCTTCTTCGCTTCCATCCTTGGATTTTTTCAGGAGCTATAAAAACGATGGAAGAAGAAATAAAAGAAGGAGAGGTAGTTTGCGTGTTAAATAATCAAGGCAAATTCATAGCTATAGGACATTATCAGGTAGGATCCATAGCTATACGTGTTCTGTCTTTCGAAGAAGTCTACATTAATGAATCTTTTTATGAAAATAGATTATTTTCGGCTTTTGAAGCACGCAAGGCTATAGGAATAATAAATAAAACTACCCCAAAAAGCATAGCAAAAAATAGTAATACTACTTTTCGTCTTGTCCACGGCGAAGGGGATAATCTTCCTGGATTAATCATTGACATATATGGTAATACAGCAGTTATGCAAGCTCACTCTGTAGGAATGCATGTAGATCGCCATCTTATTACTAATGCTTTAATTAGCATTATGGGAGATAACCTAAATAGTGTTTACTATAAAAGTGAAACAACTCTACCTTACAAGGCTAATTTGGGTCAGGAAGATGGATTTATTTATGGTTATACAGATAATAATATAGCAATAGAAAATGGATTACTTTTTCATATTGATTGGATAAAAGGACAGAAAACTGGCTTTTTTATAGATCAGCGTGAGAATCGCAAGTTGTTAGAATTTTATTCTAAAGATCGTAGCGTCTTAAACATGTTCTGTTATACTGGTGGGTTTTCGGTCTATGCGATGAGAGGAGGGGCAAAGGAAGTACACTCTGTTGATAGTTCAGCTAAGGCTATAGAGTTAACTAATAAAAATATAGAACTAAATTTCCCTAAAGATAAGCGTCATGCTGCCTTTTGTGAAGATGCCTTCAAATATTTAGATGAACATGACGATAAGTATGATTTAATTATATTAGACCCACCAGCTTTTGCTAAACATAGAAATGCTTTAAAAAATGCTTTGCGTGGTTATACCCGTTTAAATCTAAAAGGATTTGAAAAAATAAAAAAGAAAGGTATACTTTTTACTTTTAGCTGTTCTCAAGCAGTAACTAAAGATTATTTCCGTCAAGCTGTTTTTACTGCAGCTGCACAAGCAGGGCGTAAGGTGCGTATTCTACATCAGCTTCATCAGCCAGCTGACCATCCTATCAATATATATCATCCAGAAGGAGAATATCTTAAAGGATTAGTATTATATGTTGAATAAAGTTAAGAAATTTATAGCCAAATATCAGCTATTAAATAAAGAAAAATGTTATTTGGTAGCTCTTTCAGGAGGAGCTGATAGTGTATCTCTATTACTGGTATTACACCAATTAGGTTATAAAATAAATGCTGTTCATTGTAATTTCAAACTTCGTGGTGAGGAAAGCTATCGTGATGAACAGTTTTGTATTGATTTATGTAATAGACATGATATCCCACTAAAGCGCATTCATTTCGATACAACAGAATATGCTTCTCTTAGAAAAATAAGTATTGAAATGGCTGCGCGTGAACTTCGTTATACTTATTTCGAACAATTACGAAAGAGTATTAATGCAGAAGGCGTCTGTGTTGGACATCATCAAGAAGATTCTGTAGAAACTATTTTGCTTAATCTTACTCGTGGAACGGGTATACATGGGCTAACAGGAATAGCACCTCGTAACGGAAATGTAATAAGACCGTTACTTAGCTGTACACGTAAAGATATAGAAACATTTATCATTGGCGAAGGTGAACACTATGTTACTGATAGTAGTAATCTTGTATCTAATGTAGTACGTAATAAATTACGTCTTCTGGTGATACCGTTATTAAAAGAAATTAATCCTTCTGTACAAGCATCTATTGCACAAACAGCACAATATCTCTCAGAAGCTGGAACGGTAGCCGATGATGCTCTTTTGCGTTATTTTGATAAGTTTGGCATCTCACACAGCAAACTTTACACATATGGCTCTTTGTCCATACCTTTAAAAGTGATTACTGAATTCCCATCAAAAAAATATTTTTTATTTGAACTACTTTCGCCATTAGGTTTCAACTCTGAGCAAATAAGCTCTATTTCCGATTTTAAGAAGAATATGGTAGGAAATCTTTGGCAAAGTGAAAAATATGAAATAACTTTAGATTCTTTTTCTCTTATTGTACGTAAAAAAGAATTACATGCAGATATAAATAAGCTATTACCGGAAACAGGATTATATATAATTGATAAAAATCGCTCTATACAAATTACATATATAGATAATAAAACCATAAAAAAAACAGATCTTAGTAAAGAGCCTTGTACTGTATATATAGATGCTGATAACATAACATTCCCCCTTGTTTTGCGAAATATAACACAAGGAGATAGGTTTATGCCTTTTGGAATGGATAAATCAAAATTGATTAGTGACTATCTTACTAATATGAAAAGAAATCGTTTTGAGAAATCTGATCAACTTCTACT
Source organism: Prevotella sp. C0209C1 (assembly GCF_056583855.1). NCBI lineage: Bacteria > Pseudomonadati > Bacteroidota > Bacteroidia > Bacteroidales > Prevotellaceae > Prevotella > Prevotella sp. C0209C1. The sequence goes on from NZ_JBWPJP010000002.1 coordinate 104,963, forward strand.
TACCGATGTCACTGGAAAACCACTTTGGTTAGTAGGTCTACGTACAGACAATAGAGTAAGATATACTAATATATCAACCAAAGTTTTAAGAATAAAGTACTTAGAAAAAACGCATGAAACAACATAAAACACAGTATATTATCTAAGGCATCTTGTTTTTCTTTATAAAGCACCTATTCTTTTAGATTAGAGCTGTTATATAAATAAGCCAATATTATTTATTAAAATAATATTGGTAATAGCTATCATGAGGATATGGCGGGGAAGGAATACTATCTTTTAAATGTAATGAATAAATACGTACAGCTTCCTTATAGTAGCGAGGTAAAACACTTTTTGAAGGATAATACTGTGGGAGATAGCGGATAAATTGAGAGAGATTACGGTCTAATAAAAAACCCATTAGCTGATAATTAGCAGACAGTCGTGTGTTTTTTAATATTATGCTATCTGGCTGTAAGTAAGAATGCACATAAAGAGGACGCATAACATGGCTACCACCCACTAAAGGGTAGCTAAACAAGTGGTTTGTAAGCTTATTGCTACGAGCAGCAGCATATATTGTAAGCATAGATATTACAGAGTCTGTATGTGATAAGGTCTTTACCACAGATAAAGCTTTAGTATATTGACGTTGATCTATTAAATGTTCTATTTTTGCTCGTTTATGGAAATAAGGATCATTATTTGAAAAATAACCAACAAAAAAAAATAAAAGAAACAAAATAAATAGATTTCTCCACATACTTTGTGAAAATACCCCTATGTTGCGTTGTTGCTGTGCATACGGTTCGTAACGTTTAACAAAGAAAACTATAAAAATATATATAGGAAACAATATCAACAATATCCACCACCATTGACTAATAGCGAAATTATTATATTCTACATCTGATCGAATACTACTTATAAGAGATAGTAAAACGATAGGAGGGAAGTAAGTTAAAGCGAATACTCTGTTTGGTATTTTTACAAAAACATCAATACTATTTTGTAGCAGTTGTAGAATAACTGTTATTAAGATAGCACCTACTATTGGATTATAAAAAGTTTTACCATGCGAAGCAATATGCTGTGTTACCGTCATTACATCTACTTGATAAAAGAACAAGAAACAGAAACTAAATGAGCAAAAAAACACAGCACTAATAAAGCGCAATAACTTACTTTCCATTAATATATATTAATTATTTCTTTCTTAAAACTACTGCACTACGAGCAGGCAGATATAGTTTCACCCAACCTTTTTTATCTTTTTTATAAAGAGGATCTTCTATTGTAAAATGCTCTATGCTATCATCTGTTAATCCAAATCCTCCAAAATCCTTATTATCTGTGTTTAAAACAACATTGTAAGATCCTTCAGGAACTAAAAACCCATAATCTGTAAATGATTTATTAGGTGAAAAATTAAAAACAAATAGTAGCTCGCCACGCATAAAAGCAAGTATTTGATCTTCATCGTTATGCCATATTTCTTTCACTGCACTATCTATTAGCTTCTTTTCACTCTTAACAACTTCAAGCATTCTCTTATCAAAATCGCCTAAATATTTATAGTTAAGATCTTTATTATCTACTAAGCTCCATTGGCGTCGTGCATACTTATAGCTCCAATTATTTCCTTCGCGTGGGAAATCTATCCATTCTGGATGACCAAATTCATTACCCATAAAGTTTAAATAGCCGCCATTTATAGCTGCTATTGTAGCTAAACGGATCATTTTATGTAAAGCTATACCGCGGTGTGCTACTTCGTTTTCATCTCCTATTTTAAAATGCCAATACATGTCAGCATCTATAAGACGGAAGATAATAGTTTTATCTCCAACTAAAGCCTGATCATGCGATTCGCAGTAAGAGATAACCTTTTCATCTATACGTCTGTTTTTAATTTCCCAAAAGATAGATGAAGGCTTCCATTTTTCATCAGGTAATTCCTTTATAGTCTTTATCCAGTAATCGGGAATATTCATTGCCATACGATAATCAAACCCATAACCACCATCTTTTACTTTAGCTGCTAATCCAGGCATACCAGAAACCTCTTCTGCTATTGTTATTGCTTTTTTATTTACCTCATGAATAAGTAAGTTAGCAAGTGTTAGATAACAAATGGCATTATCATCTTGATGACCATTAAAATAGTTACTATAATTTGTAAAGGCCTCACCTAAGCCATGACTATAATAAAGCATAGAGGTAACGCCATCAAAGCGAAATCCATCGAAATGATATTCCTCTAACCAGTATTTACAGTTAGAAAGCAAGAAATGAATAACTTCATTTTTACCATAATCAAAGCAAAGAGAATCCCAAGCTGGGTGTTCATGACGATCGCCAGTATAAAAGAACTGATTCGGATCACCAGCATAGTTGCCTAAACCTTCTATCTCGTTTTTTACAGCATGCGAATGAACAATGTCCATTATAACAGCTATACCTTTTCTATGTGCCTCATCAATAAGCTGCTTCAACTCTTCAGGAGTTCCAAAGCGCGAACTTGGTGCAAAAAATGAGCTCACATGATAACCAAAACTGCCATAATAAGGATGTTCTTGTATAGCCATTATTTGGATTGCATTATAACCGTCTTCTACAATACGTGGAAGAATATTTTCTCTAAACTCATTATACGAGCCTACACCTTCTTTTTCTTGCGCCATACCTATATGACATTCATAGATAAGTAGGGGTGATGTTTTTGGTGTAAATACCTTTTTCTTCCATTTGTATGTAGTTTCAGGATCCCACACCTGCGCTGAAAAAATGTGTGTGTTCTCATCTTGCACTACACGTTGTGCCCATGCAGGAATACGTTCTCCTTCGCCACCGTCCCATTCTATAATGAGCTTATATAGCTGTCCATGTTTTAATGCTGTTAAAGGTAGCTTAAGTTCCCAGTTGTTAGTACCCTTAATACGTTTTACTTTATATTTAGATGATTTTTTCCAATTATTAAAATCACCAATAAGATAGATAGCTTTAGCATTTGGAGCCCAGTCCCGAAATATCCATTCTGAATCGGTTTTGTGCAAACCAAAGTACTTATGGCCACTGGCAAAGTCAGATAAAGAATTATTGGTAAATTTAGTTAACTCCTCTTTCTTATTTAAAATAAAGTTATGCCTATTAGAAATAATAGTCTCATACTCTTTCAAGAAAGGGTCATGCTCTACTATTCCTATGTGTTTTACTATGTTTTTCTTCGTAACTTTTGGTTTTGAAGTAGTAGTTTGGTTTGTTTGCTTTTCCATAAAATAGAAGTTTTAATGTTATTTATTTTGGTGTCTTACTCCGTTATTATAAGTACCTGTTGCTTTTATTTGTCCGTTTTTATCATATTCTATAAAATCGCCATTACGCTTATTGTTTTTATAAATACCTCTAAAAACAGAACCATCAGCATAGCTAACAGATACGTTACCATTAAGCATACCATCGGAAAAAGCTCCTTCGTATGTATCTTGATTATGCTTAATTAGCTTGCCTTTACCATTTTGCTTATCGTTTTTCCATTCTCCTGTATAAATATCACCGTTATGCCATTTCATCATACCTGAACCACTTTTTTCTCCATCTACAAAATGGCCATAATATTCATCACCATTCCTATAACGTAACAGACCTGTTCCAGTACGCTGCCCATTAATATAATCGCCTTGGTAAACATCACGGTTGCGAAAATGATAAGTACCTCTACCGTTTTGCAGATCCTTTGCCCATCCTCCAGAATAATCATCACCATTAGAATAAATAAAGATACCACGACCTTCTTTTACATTATTTACCCAATTGCCTGTATAAGAAGACTTGTCTCTCCAAACAAACTGTCCATGACCATTTTTCATATCATTTTCCCATGAGCCATCATAATACGATCCATCTGCAAATATATATTTTCCTTCACCACATCTTTTGCCATTTTTCCAGCTACCTACATATTTATCTTTATTATAATAATACATAGTACCGATGCCATGTTGTTGATTTTTAAACCATAATCCTTCGTAAATATTACCATTAGAATAAGTATACCTACCATAGCCTAATTGCTGATCTTGAAACCAGTTACCCTCATATTTCTCTCCATTAGGTTTAGTAAGTGTGCCAATGCCCTCACGTACACCTTTAGCATATACTCCCTCATAAATACTTCCATCTGGATAAATTGTTTTACCCTTTCCCCATGGCTTACCACGAAACATCTCTCCATGAAACTTAGCATTATTTTTAAAAGTATAATTTCCGATAACTATGCCTTGGGAAAAAGTAAGAATAGGAAAAAGTAATAAAAGTAAAAAAATATATTTATGCTTCATCTTGTGATTGGCTATTTATAATAGAATGAAGGAATATCATTTAATTGCAAAGATAATTATATTGATTGATATAAACAAATATATAAATCTTTTTTAATCTTATGAGTTTTAACTTTAAAGATAAACAATATTATAAGTATCTATTAAATAGATTATTATAAACTGTTTAAAATATTAACTTTCCCCTCGTTAATTATCTTTAGAATTAACTCCCCAAAAAGTGTATTTTGCCAAGCAAACCATGGTCGTGTAAAATGGTTTGCATCATTCATATAAAACGATTCATGTATAAAACCAGTATTAGCATCGGTATTCATAAGCATAATAATACATCGTTTTATTTCTTCATCGCTCGTCGAAGTAAAAGCTCGCATCATAATAGACATTGGCCAAATCATATCATTCCCTATGTGCGGACTGCCAATGCCTTCACCAGCTTTGCCATGATGAAAGAAAGGATTGTCTTCACTTAATACGAAGCGACGGGTATTTTGATAGATAGGATCCTTAATATCTACATCTCCAAGATAAGGCATTGATAGCAAACTTGGGACATTAGCATCGTCCATGAGAAGATGATTTCCAAACCCATCTACCTCAAAGGCATATATCTTACCATATTTTGGATGATTATAAATAGCATATTTTTTTAGTGCGTTACTAACCTCAGTGGCTAAGTTAATACATTCAGAAGCTATAGTTGAATTTTTATTTACTTTAGAAAGAATTTCTGTAGCTTTTTTTAATGAAGATACAGCCATAAAGTTAGAAGGGATAAGAAACTGAAACGTAGTAGCATCATCTGATGGACGAAAAGCCGAAGCTATAAGCCCGACAGGCATTACGGGTGACCCCCATCCGGCGTTACTTAATGTGTCGTATGCACGATCGGTAACACGTAGAAAAGAATAGGACCCTCTTCCGTTTTTTTTCTGTTGCTCATGAAAAACCATGAGTATGTTATTAATTGCTTTTAGCCATTCTTTATCAAAAATACTTGCATCGCCAGTTACCTTCCAATATTCATATGCTAAACGAATAGGGTAGCAAAGAGAGTCTATTTCATACTTACGCTCGTGCAGCTCGGGTTTCATTATTGTACCATCGCTCATCCACTTGCCTTTAGGGTCAGGTGTTTTGTTAAAGCCATTAGCATAAGGATCTATATTAATACATTTAAACTGGCGAAGAATGAGCCCTTTTATCATATCCTTTATTCGTTTGTCTTTATTTGCAAATTGGAGATAAGGCCATACTTGTGCACTAGAGTCTCGTAACCACATAGCAGGTATATCTCCTGTATATACAAAAGTATCAGGATTGCCATTAATGTCAGTTGTAAAATGAACAGTAGTATCTAAAGTGTTAGGAAAGCAATTTTCAAACATCCATGCTAATTTCCTATTCTTTAGCATTTTTAATATACGTCTTATTTCTTTATCTACAACGTCTGATTTAAAAAGCCTATCAGCTTCTTTTGGACGTTGACAAACATAAGTAATAGCATCTTTTACGCAAGTGTTTACAAGTATTTTATCTTTATTGATAGATATATTATTAGCCATGATGTTAGGGCAAATAACACTAAAAACAGCTGTTATAAGAAATGATATTTTCATTGATATGCTTTAGTTATATTAATTATATAGATTATATGCAAATGTACATAAATTCTTCAAATTATAAGTTAGATATGAACAAAAAAGACAATAATTTGCAAACTGTTAGCATTTCTTTCTTTGTGTATATATTGAAAAAGAGTAAAATGTTTATATTTTATTGCGGAATAACATATATACTTGCAATGAAAAGAATAGGTATTATAAATAAAAATAGATTATTTTTGAATATAAAATAGATTAAAAATCTATCAAAAATAAGTTATTTTTCTTCTATAAAGATTATGTTTTTATAGTTTTAAGCATACTTATTATTATATAAAAGTTATATTAATATGTTTTGAAAATACCGTTTCCCTTTAAATATTTTAGAACAATATGTATAAAGTTTTATAATTAATAACTTTTGATAAGCATGTGCTTTTATATTTCCCTACATTTAGTACTTTAAAGCATATAAGTTATAGCGTATAAAACATATTGTCATATATTATAGTAAAGAAACTATCTTGTCGGATACACCTTTCTTTTATAGCTCATTGAATTACAATCTTTTAAACAGTTTTAGCAGACTAATAAGATATAAAAATATAAAACTATTAATCTTTTCATGTCTTTTTATTAACTTTGCAAAGATGAACAAGACAATTATAGAAAAACTTCCCTTATTGGGCAAGACTCTTTTTGAGCTAAAGCAAATAGCTAAAGATATTGGTTTACCTGCCTTTGCTGGTAAACAAATAGCAGAATGGCTATATATAAAGCATATTAAGAGCATTGATGAGATGACAAATATATCGAAAGCTAATCGTGAGAAGCTTTCAAAGGTATATACTATTGGCTGCAAAGCTCCCATAGATGCACAATACTCAAAAGATGGTACAATAAAATATCTTTTCCCTACGGAAGAAGATAAATTTGTAGAGACAGTTTATATCCCTGATAACGACCGTGCTACGCTATGTGTTTCATCACAAGTAGGTTGTAAAATGAATTGCTTATTTTGTCAAACTGGGAAGCAAGGATTTGAAGGAAACTTATCGGTAACAGATATTCTTAATCAAATTTATTCATTACCTGAGCGAGAAAAGCTAACAAATATAGTTTTCATGGGTCAAGGTGAGCCTATGAACAATATAGACAATGTGTTACGTACTACTGAGATTATGACAGCAGAGTATGCATATGCATGGTCGCCTAAACGTATAACGGTAAGTAGTGTAGGAGTAAAAAACAAATTAAAAAGATTCTTAGACGAGAGCCAGTGTCAGGTAGCTATAAGCATGCATTCTCCTTTAGAGGAACAGCGAAAGGAGTTGATGCCTGCAGAGCGAGCTATGAGCATAAAAGAGGTAATAAATCTTTTACATAATTATGATTTTTCGCACCAGCGTAGATTGTCTTTTGAATATATTGTTTTTGGTGGGAAGAATGATAGTTTAGAGCATGCTAAAGCTATAATAAATCTTGTAAAAGGCTTAGAGTGCAGGGTTAATCTCATTAGGTTTCATCAAATACCAAATGTTCCTTTAAAGGGGTCTGATATTTCTACAATGGAACATTTTCGTGATTACTTAACAAGGCATGGTGTTTTTACAACTATTCGTGCCAGCAGAGGACAGGATATTTTTGCAGCATGTGGTCTGCTTTCTACGGCAAAGAAGAAAGAAAATGTATAAAAATATTTATTACTTTTGTCTACTCCCCATTATATTATTTGCTTTTTTAGGGTGTAAAGATATAGCAAGTAGACCTAAAAGTGTAGGTAAACCATATGAGGTATTAGTTGTGGGCGATGTAAATAATATTGTATATAATGCCCTATCTGTGCCTACACCGGGATTGCTCCAGGCTGAACCCATGGTAGATGTAATAAAAGCTAAAAAATTATCTGTGAGTAATAATAACTTTCGTACAATAGTAGTTGTACAGATTAAGAAGACAACAAAAAAAGGTATACCTTCAGCCTGCTTAATAGAAAAAGATAATGAGTTCGTAGACAATCAATTAGTTATTTATATTAAAGCAGAAGATGAGGCTGTATTAAAAAGAATAATGCCAGAAGTTCTCATAAAAATTCTTCAAAAAGAGATTATGCGAGAGCAACAAAATCTCATTCAAAAACCTAATAATAAGGCGGAAGCATTAGTACTGAAACTTTTTAGGAAACAAATAAGTTTACCAACAGAGCTCACAGAAAGCAAAGTGGGAAAAGACTTTTTGTGGTTATCTAATAATGCTTCAGAAGGAATGATGAATATTTGTCTTTATTATATTAATGAAAAAAAGTTTCAAGCACAGCATGATAGTGTTATGCAACAAAACATTCAAGGAACTCAGAAAGGTGATTATCTTGCCCTTGCTAATATATCAAGTAAAACTATAAGCAAACATACAGGCAACATAACGATACGAGGAACATGGCAGATGAAGAAAGATGCAATGGGAGGAAGTTTCGTTACTTACTTATTACCAAAGGTAAAAAAGCAAGATAAATGTTTAGCAGTAGAAGCTTTCCTTTTTGCTCCAGAAAAGGAAAAACGTAATCGTATGCGTCGACTGGAAGCTGCCTTATATACGTTACACTGAAAATTTTTATGATAAAAAACATATTAAACACTTACCAACTCATATTACAGAATGGAAAATAACAAAAAACTACGCATTGCGATAACCCATGGTGATACTAATGGGACTGGTTATGAACTTATTTTTAAAACCTTTGCAGAACCAGGCATGTTAGACCTTTGTACGCCCATTATTTATGGATCGCCCAAAGTAGCTACTTATCACCGCAATGCTTTAAATATAGAGGCTAATTTTACTATCATTAATGATGCCACAGAAATGGCTGAAAACAAAGTTAATCTATTACCAATATTAGAAGAGGAGGTAAAAGTAGACCTTGGAGAAGCATCTGAAGAATCGGGTAATGCAGGCTTAGTAGCAATAGATCGTGCTTTAGAAGATTATAAAAAAGGTCTGTTTGATGTTCTTGTAACATGTCCGTTAGATAATAATTATAAATTTCATTTTAGCGGGCAAAGTCGTTATATAAACGATCATCTTGGTATAATGACAGAAGGTTTGACTATATTAGTAAACGAAGGCTTGCGTATAGCTTTAGCTACACGCAACTTACCATTAAAGGACGTATGCGAATGTTTGACAAAGAATGTTATCGTAAAGCAAGCCACTCTTCTTCATAACAGTCTAAAACGCGACTTTCGTGTATCATGTCCTCGAATAGCTTTGTTGGGAGTAAATCCTAAAGCAGGAGATAGCGGATTATTAGGTTCAGAAGAAGTAGATATTATACAGCCTGCCATAGAAGAGTTAGCAAGTAATGGGATACAAGCTTTTGGAGCTTATCCTTCTGATACTTTCTTTGGCAATGGTGATTATGAACAGTTTGATGGTATTCTTGCAATGTATTACGAACAAGCATTTACACCTTTTCATATTATTCCTGCTAATAATGGAATAAACTATACAGCAGGACTTTCTTTAATACGTACAGCTCCTGATATGCCTAATCATTTGTCGCAAGCAGGTAAAAATATAGTGAAAATAGATGCTTTTCGAAATGCCATTTATGCAGCTATTGATATTTATCGTAATCGTTCTAATTATGATGAACCTTTTGCTAATCCTTTGCCTAAGCTTTATAAAGAGCGCAAAGAAGAAGGCGAAAAAGTACGTTTTGCAGTAAAACGCAGTGATAACATGCCTAAAGAGTAAGATATAAAGTTGAGCAGAAATTAAGTCGGTGTCTTTTCCGAGACTTAATTTCTGCCATATTATAATATATATGTATGCTTATATCGTATATGAAATGGTGTTTTAATAATTTTATTTTTCCATATCATATACTACTTGCATGAGCTTTTTACCTAAAGCATCAGCTTCTTCCATGGTTTTTGCTTCGCTATAAACACGTATTATAGGTTCTGTGTTAGATTTTCTAAGATGTACCCACGATTCAGGAAAATCGAGCTTTATGCCATCAATATCAGTAATAGTTACATCTGTATTATTACAATAAAGCTCTTTTATCTTATTAAGAATAGCATCTATATCAGTTCCTTTAGTAAGATCTATACGATTCTTAGCCATAAAGTATTTTGGATAAGTATCACGAAGTTCACTCACTTTCATACCTTTTTGAGCTAATAAAGTTAAGAATAAGGCTATACCTACAAGAGCATCACGCCCATAGTGAGACTCTGGGTATATTACTCCACCATTTCCTTCTCCACCTATAACAGCATTTACCTCTTTCATTTTAGTAGTAACATTTACTTCTCCTACGGCAGAAGGATAATATTTACCACCATGTTTTTCGGTAACATCGCGTAAAGCACGTGTAGAACTTAAATTACTTACAGTGTTGCCTTTCGTATTATTGAGAATGTAATCGGCTACAGCTACAAGAGTATATTCTTCACCAAACATCTTACCATCTTCCTGAATGAAAGCTAAACGATCAACATCAGGGTCTACCACTATTCCAAGATCATAACCCCCTTTTGATAATTCATTCATAATACTGGTGAGGTTTTTCTCTATTGGCTCAGGATTGTGTGCAAAGTCGCCATTAGCTTTGCCATTAATAAAAGTGTAATCGACGCCTAATCTGTCAAGTAGCTGAGGTAAAATCACACCACCTACAGAGTTTATTGAGTCTACTACAACTCTAAACTTACTCTTCTTTATAGCATCAACATCTACTAAATTAAGGTCTAATACAGCCTCAACGTGTCGTTCATCGAAAGTATCATCATCACGATAAGATCCTAAGGCATCAACGTCAGCATAGTCGAAATCTTCAGATTCTGCAATACTTAACACTTCAGCACCCTCTTTAGCTGTAAGAAATTCCCCCTCATTATTTAGTAATTTCAAAGCATTCCATTGACGAGGATTATGTGATGCTGTAATTATTATACCTCCATCAGCCTCCGACATACGAACAGCCAACTCTGTTGTTGGGGTAGTAGCTAAACCTATATTAATCACATCTGCTCCCATGCCCATTAAAGTGCCACATACAATGTTTTTTACCATCTTGCCTGATATGCGAGCATCACGACCTACAACTATCTTTAGCTTTTTATTTGGGTGTTTACGACCAATAAAAGTGGTATAAGCTGTAGTAAACTTTACTATGTCTAAAGGGTTTAAGGTATCGCCAACATGACCTCCTATAGTGCCACGGATACCTGAAATTGATTTTATTAAAGTCATAATATTTTTTTTATACTTAAATATTTCTTATTCTAATCCTCTTTGGAAAGTTATATCATACATACAAGGATAAACATCATGAGTAGCATTTGCTTGACCTTGCTGTGATGGAACTATAAGCCTAACATGGGCTAACTTAGAGCTTGAGTTGATTAATCTTCCTATCTTTAAATAAGGTATAGGCACTAACCAGCCGCTTGGTACTGACGTACTACCATAAGCAGTAGCCATAAGACTTGAAGCATTATTAAAAGAAGCTGTGTACGTACCTTTAAAGTTGGTTAAAGAGATTTTATCTACAACATTACTCCATAGCAATGTATTATTTGATAATTGTATAGTGCCTGTTAATATATTATATTCCGAAAATCGTATAAGTATGCGTGCAGTCTCTCCGCTTTTTATAAAATCGCCTGTACCTTTCTCCCTAATCTGCATATAAACACCGCTATTAGGAAACAAAACATATTGTTTTTTTATAGTGTCTGTAGTGTTATTCTGGCTAACAAATTGCTCTTGGCTTATTACATTTATTTCATTTTTTATAATATAAGCATTTATAGCATTATTCTCGCGATCTAATTGATCAGCATAAGTTTCATGTTTGTTACATGAAGATATTACTATAACACTTGCTGCTAATGCGCATAAGGAAAATATTTTTTTCATTCTTTTAATTATTAATATACCTTGCAAAGGTAAGAAAAGTAATTAAGAAAGCTATTTTATACTTTGATTTTATATCTTTTTTATTTTTTATTTAGTATAATATCTATCTAAAGTATAGATAAGTGTGATGTATTTGCAGAAAAAGAGGGTAAAAGTTTTCTATTATAGCAGAAAAATCTTACTTTTGCCATAACATACTCGTAAACTAAATATCATATATAAAACAAATAATATATAACTATGAGTTTAAAAATTGTAGTACTTGCTAAACAAGTGCCAGATACACGTAATGTGGGAAAGGACGCAATGACAGCGGCAGGTACAGTTAATCGAGCAGCTCTTCCTGCTATTTTTAATCCAGAAGACTTAAATGCTTTAGAACAAGCATTAAGGTTAAAAGAACAAAATCCTGATTCTACGGTAGGTGTATTAACAATGGGGCCTCCACGTGCTGGTGAAATTATTCGTCAAAGTCTTTATAGAGGAGCAGACACAGGTTGGCTGCTTACCGACCGCAAGTTTGCGGGTGCCGACTCTTTAGCTACTTCTTATGCTTTATCTATGGCAATAAAAAAAATAGGAAATGTTGATATTGTCATTGGTGGACGTCAGGCTATAGATGGTGATACTGCACAGGTAGGACCTCAAGTAGCTCAAAAATTAGGATTAAATCAAGTAACATATGCAGAAGAGATAGTTAAAATAGAAAACGGAAAGGCTATTATTCGTCGTCATATTGATGGTGGGGTAGAAGTGGTAGAAGCTCCTTTACCTGTACTTATCACAGTAAATGGTTCTGCAGCACCAGCTCGTCCTTGTAATGTTAAGCGTATAATGAAATATAAGTATGCTACTTGTCCTATGGAACGCACAGGTAAAGAGACGTGGCAATATCTTTATGATGAGCGTCCTTATTTAACACTTCATCAGTGGTCTGTGGCTGATGTTAATGGTGATGAGGCTCAATGTGGTTTAGCTGGTTCACCTACTATGGTAAAAGCTGTGCAGAATATTGTGTTTCAAGCAAAAGAGAGTAAAACGCTTAGTAGCTCAGATGAAGATATAGAAGGATTCATGAAAGAGTTATTAGAAGAAAAGATTATAGGCTAAAATAAGGCAAAGTAATGAATAATGTTTTTGTATATTGTGAGCTTGAAGGTACTACAGTACAGGAAGTTTCACTAGAATTATTAACTAAGGGAAGAAAACTTGCTAACGAACTTCAAGTAGAATTACATGCTATTGTAGCAGGCTCTGGTATAAAAGGTAAAGTAGAATCTCAAGTGCTTCCTTATGGTATAGACAAGTTATTTGTGTTTGATGATGAGCATTTGTTTCCCTATACATCTGCACCTCATACAGATATTTTGGTTAATATCTTTAAAGAAGAATCTCCACAGATATGCTTAATGGGGGCAACTGTTATTGGGCGAGACCTTGGTCCACGTGTATCATCTTCACTAACAAGTGGGTTAACTGCCGACTGTACTCAGTTAGAGATAGGCCCATATGATGATAAGAAAGAAGGTAAACACTATGATAAGATATTATATCAGATACGTCCAGCTTTTGGAGGAAATATTGTAGCTACGATAGTTAATCCTAAGCATCGTCCTCAAATGGCTACAGTACGTTCTGGAGTAATGCAGAAAGCTATTTATAATGGTAAGGCAAAAAATGAGGTTGTATATCCTGATGTAAACAAGTATGTTAGTAAGTTGAGTTATGCCGTAAAGGTGTTAGAACGTCATGTGGAAGCAGCTAAGCATAACTTAAAAGGATCTGCCATAGTTGTTGCTGGAGGCTATGGCGTAGGTTCTAAAGATAATTTTGAATTATTATTCCAATTAGCAAAGGAGTTACATGGCGAAGTAGGTGCTAGTAGGGCAGCAGTAGATGCTGGCTGGATAGATAATGATCGTCAAATAGGTCAAACTGGTATTACTGTTCACCCTAAGGTTTATATAGCTTGTGGTATTTCTGGTCAGATACAACATATAGCAGGTATGCAGGAATCGGGTATTATCATTTCTATAAATAGTGATCCTGATGCACCTATTAATCAGATTGCTGATTATGTTATAAATGGTACTATAGAAGAAGTGGTGCCTAAAATGATTAAGTATTATAAGCAAAATACAAAATAGAAAATAATTAAAGTCCCTGAGAAAGAGATTTTAAGTCAGCAATTTTAAAGAAAAAACTTGAAAAGATATAATTATGGCTAATTACTATACAGAACATCCAGAGATTGAGTTTCATCTCGATCATCCATTAATGAAGCGCATAGTTGAGCTTAAAGAACGTAACTATGCCGATAAAGAAAAGTACGAAGAAGCACCTGTTTGCTACGAAGATGCTATTGAAAACTATAAGCGAATACTTGATGTTACTGGCGAAATAGCAGGTGAAACAATTGCACCTAACTCTGAAGAGGTAGACTTAGAAGGTCCGCACCTTATCGATAATCGTATGCATTATGCAAGCAAGACTCTTGAAAATCTTGAAGCTACCCGTAAAGCAGGTTTGTGGGGTGTTAGTATGCCGCGTCGTTATGGAGGATTAAATCTTCCTAATGTAGTTTTCTCAATGATGTCGGAAATGATATCTGCAGGTGATGGGGGATTTCAAAATATATGGTCATTACAGAGTTGTATTGATACCTTATATGAATTTGGAAATGAAGAGCAGCGACAGAAATATATACCACGTATCTGTGCAGGTGAAACAATGTCTATGGACTTAACAGAGCCTGATGCTGGTTCCGATCTTCAGCGTGTAATGTTAAAGGCAAGCTTCGATGAGAAAGAGAATTGTTGGCGCCTGAATGGTGTGAAACGTTTCATAACGAATGGTGATTCTGATATACATCTTGTACTTGCACGGTCAGAAGAGGGTACTAAAGATGGACGTGGTCTGTCTATGTTTATCTATGATAAGCGTAATGGTGGAGTTGATGTACGTCATATAGAGAATAAATTAGGTATACATGGATCACCTACATGTGAATTAGTTTATAAAAATGCTAAAGCTGAATTATGTGGTAATACACGTTTAGGTTTGATAAAATATGTCATGGCATTAATGAATGGTGCTCGATTAGGTATTGCTGCTCAATCTGTAGGTGTTAGCCAAGAAGCTTATAATGAAGCCTTAGCTTATGCTAAAGAACGTGCTCAGTTTGGTACGAAAATAATAAATATGCCTCCTGTTTATGATATGCTATCTAGAATGAAAGCAAAGCTGGACGCTGGACGCTCACTACTATACCAAACTGCACGTTATGTGGATTTATATAAGGCTTTAGAAGATATTGCTCGCTTTGAGAAACTATCACCTGAGGAGCGTCAAGAAATGAAGAAATACACTCGTTTGGCAGATGCTTTTACTCCAATAGCAAAGGGTATGAACTCAGAATATGTTAATCAAAATACCTACGATAGCATATCTGTACATGGCGGTTCTGGTTTTATTATGGAGTATAAGTGCCAGCGTTTATATCGTGATGCACGTATTTTCTCTATTTATGAAGGCACTACCCAGTTGCAAGTTGTTGCAGCAAATAGATATGTTATGAATGGGACTTACTTAGGCATTATGCGTGAAATGCTTGCTGAACCAGTATCTAAAGATATGCAACCATTATCTAAGCGAATAGAGAAAATGGTAGAAGAATATGAATCATCTATCAACAAAGTGAAAGAAATGGAAAGTCAAGATGCACAAGATTTACTTGCACGTCGTCTTTATGATATTACAGCTGAGATAATTATGGCTTTGCTTATTATTGCCGATGCATCAAAAGCTCCAGAGCTTTTTGCAAAGAGCGCACATATATTTGTACAAATGGCAGAAGAAAATATAACTGGAAAGATAGCTTATATTAATAATTTCAAAGTTACAGATCTTGTTAATTTTGAGCAAAAATAGAAAGGTAATAAGTTAATTCATTATTATTTTCTACCTTTTTATAAATCGAGTAGGAGGTAAACCCTAATCATAGGTGTTTATTTCCTACTTTCGTGTTCACCGACCTCTCACACCACCGTA